>JAAZDA010000067.1 GCA_012512995.1 Clostridiales bacterium
ACAAAAGCTGACAGCCGCGCCAAAACAGGCACGAGGCGGCTTGTTTTCTCATCAGCCGCAATTGCTCTTGCCTTTGTCACTTCTTTCCTCAAGATCTTCGCTCTTCCAATGGGCGGAAGCATCACGCTTTTCTCTATGCTCTTCATCGTACTGATCGGTTACTGGTACGGCCTTGGCAGCGGCATCATGGCAGCTGTCGCTTATGGCCTTCTGCAGATGATAGTCGACCCGTACATCGTCAGTATCCCTCAGATGCTCTGCGATTATGTTTTTGCATTTGGTGCTCTCGGTCTGTCCGGCGTTTTCCACAATGCAAAACACGGCCTTATCAAGGGATATCTTCTCGGGATCTTCGGTCGCTTTGTCTTCTCGTTCCTCTCAGGCCTTATCTTCTTCGGTCAGTATGCACCTGACGGAATGAATCCGGCCGTTTACTCTGCTGCCTATAACGGAAGCTATATTGCAGCAGAAGGTGCTGTAACTATCATACTTCTCATGATACCTGCTGTTTCAAAAGCTCTTGGAAGAATCAAGAAGCTCGCCACGCAGGACAACTTCCCATCTGCCGATCACTGCAATACAAGTACTTTGCTCTGATACCCAAAAAAGTAAGCCGATACCTGTTTCAGGTATCGGCTGAACATCATTCACTTACCCATTGCAATTTCTCTGTGTATAAGGTCTGCTGATATATATTCGTAAGCGTTCCCCAATATACATATGTTCCCTCACCAAAATCCTCATACGAAACAACAAGATCATCCTGTGAAGTGACCTGTATTGGATCATCTGCAGTCGTACTGCCGGAATAATTGAAATCGTTGTCATAAAAATCGTAGATTATGTCGAAACTGTCACCTTTTTTGAACTGTGTAAGTCCCTTCGAAAGGGTCAGCGAATTATCATCTGCAAGTCTATACCCCTTAACACTGCCGTTAGAATCCATGTCCCATTCAAGCTTTATTCTGATCTCCGTGTCACCATTAAGCATGGTGTGAGTCGTTCTGAGTATTGTCATCGCCTGAGCTGTTGCTCATAATACCATTGCTGCTGGGGTTAACACTCTGTCCGTTTGACAGTATGCTTGCAAAATAATCATATGAATCCAGCGGTTCCGTGAATCCTATGTCTCTAAGCAATAACGTTGCAGAATAATAATAGTCCAACTGCCTGTATGGAAAATACATGGCAAGTCCGTTCGATCCTGCTATCGTGCTGTTATTCTTGTATACTACGCAGTCATTTACCGCATTTACCAGTTCATCCCTGCCTTCAAAATCTGTTCTTGATACAAAGTCAATTATGTCGACCTGGTCGAATTCATTATCTGCATATTCAGTCGCGTCATTCCTTGCTTTGGACAATGTTGTGAACTCGTCGTTGTTCCCCTCGATCTCAGTTTTGGCGTCAGAGAAAAAATCCGAAATTTCAGAATACACCACCGGCATATATGCAAGATCAACAAGTGAAAGTGTAACGCTTTCATCTGTATCCTTATAAAGATCATCGTAATCATCAATTATTGTTTTGCCAAGTTCGGCTGTACTCATGTTGGGGGTCTTTGAGAGTTCACTGAGAAAATCAGTGTAATACCATCCTTCGCCCGGTATTTCCTCCTCTGATGCTACCAGGTAATCCGCATATGGCTCAAGAGCATACGCGATCTCTGCAGTTCCCATAATACAGGCGTCAAAACCTATCATATCGAACTGTACTCCGCCCTCGTCCAGCACTTCCGGAAGATCACAGATTTCCATACCTTCATCATTGTGCATGGTGTCTTTGCCATAACCGCCAAGAAGACCTCCACCGTGATCCCAGAGTATCAGGATGTTTCTGTCAGCCTCAAAATTGTCTCCTGTCCATGCAATGAAATCACTGAGTGTCTCAGGATCTCCCATGCTATCTGTGCCATAGTCTCCAAGCGCTGACCAACCTTCACTGTCAATTATCCACCTCTGGTTAATTCCGCCCTCTATGCCTTCTGTCTGCCATTCCTCGCATCCGCCTGTCTCAATAATAATGTTGACATCGTCATCAAGTGTGGCATCTGCCATCTTCCCAAGATTAAGGCTGGCCGCTCCAGCCTCACTTTCAAGATCAGAGCCTATCATGTAGACCATGACAGTGACACTCTCAGCAGTATCCGTATCCACATAATGCTCACGCGGACTTACGGCAGCATTCGCAGGTGTCTGAGCTTTTGTGATGCCCTGCGTTGAAACTGTGCTGTCCACATCTGCCTCAGCTGATAACGATGCCTCTCCAGCTGACTTTTGGTTTGCTTCCTCCATGTTTTCGTCTGAACTGTCATCATATGTTACAAACGCCCAGACGAATAAAACAAGAATAAGAGCTAAGATCACTCCCAAAATGATCAGCACCGCCTTGAGCGTTTTATTCATTTTCTTCTTTCCCATTAGCACTCCCCCTTTATTGTCTTTTCATATCTACCTATTCATTAAGCAGCCAGTCCAGTACATACTTCTTTCTGATGCCATTATACGAGACTGGAGGATCATTATCCATTGTCAGAAGATACTTTGGATTATGATCTGAAATCGAATTAAGCGGTTCAAGCTCACGTTCAAGCGTTGCCTGTTCTCTAACCGTCCAGGCTACCTGATAATATTCAGTCTCACCTTCACAATCCTGTACAACAAAATCCACTTCTGCCGCACCTGCCTTGCCAATAAATACTCTAAAATCTCGTCTGAGCAATTCCAAATATACAACATTTTCAAGAATATGCCCCTGATCTACCCGCGCCGTTCCAAGCAGGTAATAGCGAAGTCCGACATCTGAAAGATAGTATTTTCCAAGAAGCTGCAAGTATTCTTTTCCTTTAATATCATATCTTCCAACACGATACATCAAAAGACTATCTGTGATTCCTTCAAGATAGTTTTCTACCGTATGATTTGATATTTTCCGCCCGGCACTTGTCATTGCATCCGCGATCTTTTTTGTCGAGCAGGTATTTCCGATATTGTCGAACATAAATTTGATAACGCTCTTTAGCATTGCCGGATCGGATACCTTTTGTCGCTCCACTATATCATTCAGCACAACGGTATTAAATAATCCGTCAAGATACGTGAGTATGTTACGACGGCTGCCCAGTGTTACCGTATATGGGAATGAACTGTTATACACATAGTTACGATATAATTCTTCCTTCGTAACAGGCGTATCAAATGCGCTTACATATTCTTTAAATGAGAGCGGCAGCATTTTAAGTTCAATATATCTTCCCGATAGTAGTGTTGCCAGTTCACCCGACATAAAACAGGCATTTGACCCTGTAATATAAACATCCGTATTCTTCTTGATGAACAGGCTGTCGACCGCTTTTTCATATTGTTGCACATGCTGTATCTCATCAAGAAAGATATAATTCATCATGTCAGGCTGCATTTTCGACTTTACATATTCATACAAAACTTTATAGTCACATAGGCGCTCATTATCTGCATCTTCAAAATTTAAATATATGATCTGTTTTGCCAGCACACCGCTTGCAAGCAATCTTTCACGAAAAAGATCAAAAATGGTAGATTTGCCGCATCTGCGGATACCTGTAACAACCTTAATGATCTGCTGATCTTTCCACTCTTCAAGAAAATCCATATATCTGGGTCTTTGTATCATATTGATTCCTCCCGAATATCATGGAATGACAATACCATATTTAGCTGTTTTTATCAAATGTTGGCGTTTTATTTCCATCTATAATTTGCGGACAGGCTACTGTTCACAGGCAAACCAGGGGCTGCTGGTTCGCTCAGATTTGCTTCATCACCAATAAAAGTAACGATCCTCATCTTCCTTCCATCAGTCCTGACCGTGATCGCGCCACTGTATCTTGTATCAAGGATCTGCGTGCCGCTCAGCTCAAGTCTATCTACTGTATCTTTCGATGGGTGATGGTATTTGTTGCCAGTCCCGCACGAAATTACAGAAAGCGACGGATCCAGGACCTCCAGCCACTCCTTGCTCGTTGCATTCTTTGAAGCATGATGCCCGCATTTAAGTACCGTCGTGCCGCCGTCACTGATCGGCAAAACACCCTCGTCCATTTTTGTTTTGATATATTCAAGGCATGTGGTCTCTCCGTCTTTCTCGAGATCTCCCGTGAGCACAGCGGAGAAGTCTCCATATGTGAGCAGGAATGTGAGCGAGCCCTCGTTTACATCCTCATACCTGGAATTATCGGGATGTACGCAGTACATTTTAAGCTTGTCAAAACTTATCAAGTCTCCACGTTCGAAATATACCACCGGGATTCCACCTGCTGCCGCCAGTTCTTCGATCCGCAGGTAGTTCTCCCCTTTGAGATCCTCATTCCCGCTCATGTCGGCAAGCCCGATCTGCTTTATGTCGTAGCCATTCTCAAGAAGAGTAATAAGACCGTTGCAGTGATCGCTGTCATCATG
Source organism: Clostridiales bacterium (assembly GCA_012512995.1). Lineage (GTDB taxonomy): Bacteria > Bacillota > Clostridia > Lachnospirales > Lachnospiraceae > CAG-791. Next base: position 4,437 of record JAAZDA010000067.1, read on the forward strand.
CGTCAGAATTGCAAGGTCAATTGTCCCGGCGCCCTGATGCTCCAGGAATGGTTCGATCTGATATGTCCCGACGTCATTTTTGCTCGAAGAGCCGCCATCGATGGTGATATTCACTCCGTCAGCGCTGATCAGGATCCCGTCTCCCTGGCCAACGTCAATAAATGTCAGTTCCAGACCTCTCGTATCCCGGAGCATGATTATCATAAGCGCGGCAATCAGCCAAAGTCCCTTTATCACAAGCGGGAACTCGCATACCGAAGAGTTATTGTGGCATTTCAATCCACGTTTCCTGCGTCGTCTGATAGACTCAAGCGTTCCATCTTCCGTCATGACCAGTACCACGAGCATGATGACATAACAGACCGTTGCGGCTGCATATGGCTTCCCGGTTATTATGCTGTGACCAGGAAGCTCCGCCGTCAATCTGCAGATACTCTCGTAGAAGAAAAGTATCACATGATCAGCAAGAGCCACAGCCTTTCCGAGCGGCATTATAAGACCGCCGAGCACGAGCGTTGCCATACCGCTCAGCATCACGACCGTCATGAGCGGAATTACGAGCACATTGAGGAACAGCGAATACAGAGGGAAAACATAATAGAAATTCAGATATACCGGCAGCGTGACAAGCGGCACCGCCAGCGCTTTTGTCTCTTTGCCCCTGAATACCGGCATGAAGAGACCTATGCCAAGTACTGCTCCGAATGAGAAAAGGAAGCCACTGTAAAATAGGTAAAGTGGTTGTTCTATAAGGATCATTATCGCGGCTACAGCGGTCGCTGTCAGCAGGTCATATGTCCTGTGGCTCATGATAGCGCCCATGTGGATGATAAACATGATTACCGCGCGGAACGATGAACTGCTCATTCCCGTCATTTTGCCATAGAGCAGCATGAACACGATTGCGACTATTGCAGTTATTATCTGCATAATAGATGTATCGCTGATATAAACACTTCCCGGCGCGTACTTTCCGGTTTTCATGCGTGGCTTCCCGTTTCCGGCAAAAACTTCTGCGGCAATGCTGCCTATCTTCATGAGCAGTTTATACATTCCCATCCCGAATAATGAGATGTGAAGTCCCGAAATAGCCAGAATGTGAATAATCCCGCTCTCCTGATAAAGATCCTTGATTTCAGGCGTCAGCGAGCCTTTCTCACCGAGAAGCATCGCCTTGAGGATTCCGGCGTCCTGTTCTGTCACCATACATTCATCGAGGATACGTGAAAAAGTGCGCTTCAGCATATAAAGCGCATTACCGAGTGGATCTTTTGTTGTACCGACTGCCTCAACATTTACATTGTTCAGCCGGAAGCTGATTATAAGTGTCTGGTAATAGAGACTGCTGTCAAATTCTCCTGGATTTGTCGCATGGGCGAATGCCCTGAGCGTGCCCGAGAAGCGGGAGTAAGAACCGATTGGAAGCTTTTCATCTTCGCGGTAAGGATCTTTTTCATCGATACTGACTTTGACAAGGACGCCTTGCGGTCTTGGAAAAGTCTGCCTGTCTCCTTTGGTGTCTGAATTTCGCAGGTCGCTGCCAGATGATCCGTCACTTGAAAGCCCTCTGTCAGGTGACTCCACTATCTCCACGTCATTTATTGTCACAAGAAGATATCTTGTTCCGTCGCCCGATGAAGTTTTGAATTCCTTGCCGGTCACCTGTCCTGTCAAAGTGACGGATTCGCCGTCGTACTGATCATACGAACGGTCTTCAGTGTGCCCCCAGATGGTGAGATACAAATAGACAACAGCCGCAAAGACCAGTGCTATAAAGCACAGGGGTCTTCTCATCGTGAACCTCACTTTGCGTTACTGTTTACTCGTTATTTCCTTCGACGAGGTTAAGATCCCTCGTGTATGCATTCTGAAGCGGCATTGACTCCATAAATGTGCCCGACGTGTCGCTGTCAACAGAGATCTGGACCTTCTGAATGTCCGGGAGATCTGTCAGTGAATCGACAATAGAATAGATTACGACTTCAGCTGATACAGCATATGGTTCAGTCATGAAATACTTGTCAAAACTGACAAAACATACACCATCTCTCGATGTGACGCTGAGAATAGTTGTGTCAGGATTAATTGTAGGATAAATGTCTGTTCCGTTAGGACCTTTCAGAAGCTCCTCAACGATAAGTTTTTCTTTTGAGATATTGCTGTTATATATCACAGGGCGGCTTACCGCTACAAGCTTCTTGCCTGAAGCATCTGCAAAATAAAGCCGCAGGCTGTCCTTTTCGTATGAATTAATATCCTTGCCAAGATTGAAAACAAATGTATCCTTGGTCATTGCTCCCACAGGGCTGCCGCTGCTGTCTGTGAGGGGAGCACCGTCTATCTGGAAGCTGATTGTTTTGACCCCGTCGACCTGACACAGCGTATCCACGATAGCTGCGCGCGTCAGGACTTCTCTCACCTTATTCAGTGAAGAATATGCAGTTGAGAAATTCAGAGTCAGACTTCCGTTGTTTATATCCTTGCCAAGCAAGGTAAATCCTTCGATAGGAGAAACGTACTCCACCTTGTCCTGGACTATTGACAGTTGCTCTATAAGCTCATCTACCAATGCTCCGGTTTCATTTGATTCAGGTGTATGAGTCACCGGAACAATAGCCGTAATACCCTTATTCAGATAGTATACGTTAATTGTCGTGCTGTCTGATGTGCCTATTTCCGCCGAGCTCACCTGCTGAGTTCCATCGTCATTCTGATTGTCTCCGGAAAGTGCTCTGACTATCATTATGGTGCCTATGATAACTGCAGCGATGAGCACTCCGGTAATAATGCCTTTCAGACGTTTCTTTATGTAATTGTCGGACTTATTGCTATGTTCAGCTGCCATTATCTGCTATCAGACTCCTGTGTTTCACTTATCACCTTGTCAGTTATGACCGGTATGGGTTGCGTGTCATTTTGCGATTTATCGCTACGTTCGATCTCAAGTCGCGACATTTCTCTTTCGATATCTTCCTTTGTAGGCAGCGGCTGCGTCTTTTCGAGCTCTGCCTTCTTGTCAGCCATCATCTGTGTGAGCGGTATCGTGACAACAAATGTTGTTCCCTCCCCGGCTTTGCTCTTAACATCTATCTTTCCTCTGTGGAGAAGTACGGCGTTCTTTGTAATAGAAAGCCCGAGTCCGGTCCCGCCGACATATCTGCTCCTTGACTTATCCACTCTGTAAAATCTCTCATACACCTTGTCGAGTGAATCATCAGGTATCCCTACTCCGGTATCAGCGACCGTGACCGTAAAATTCTGATGATCCGCATCAAGTGTCACAACGATCGTTCCGTGTTCCCTGTTGTATTTCACTGCATTTTCAATCAGGTTATTCATGATCATCGTGAGCTTGACTTCATCAACCTCTGCCGTTATCTCGCGTTCGCTCACCAGTGTCAGTTCTATATCACGTTTCTGTGCGAGAGGTCTGATCCTTCGGCAGACGATCTCCGCCAGTTCATTTATATTGACCGTGCTTATATTAAGTTTTGCCGTGCCTTTTTCCATACGCACAAGGCTGAGCAGTTCTGATATCGTGCGGTTCTCGCGATCGATCTCCTGGTCTATATCCTGTAGAAATTCTCTGTACATATCCGGTGGGACATTCTTCTCTGCAAGCAGCGAATCCGCCAACACCTTCATTGACGTCATCGGTGTCTTGAGTTCATGTGAAACATTCGAAACAAACTCTTCCCTGCTCGCATCGAGCGCCCTCATCCTGAGGAGCACGCTGTTGAAAGCGCCGACGATATGCTCTGTCTCCCAGTAAGCCGGTTCCTGAACAAGTTCAGTTGAATAACCTTCCTTGATGTCGCGTATCGACTCGGTGAGGCGGTTGAACGGCCTCACGATAAGATTTGACACTACCATTGCCAGCGAGAATATACACAGAAGAACTATTATTTCTATAAGTGTTGCTTTACGGCTCAGGATAGCTTTTGTCTGACTGATACTATCAGTCGAAACGCTTGCCAGCAGCACGCCCTTTATAACTTCCTCAACATCCGTTTTCCCGGCTACTGAAGAAATATCCTGGCCCTCAAGTGAAGTTGTTTCTATGATAGGTGTCACGACTTCAATATAACCGTCGACCGCATCATAAGTCGTGGTAGCTGCACTGCTTCCGTTCTCCAGGCATTTCACTATTTCCTCGGAAACAATGATCCTGCCCTCTGAAAGACCGTATGTATCCTTGATAACATTCAGGTTTTCATCTATGACAAGAACACGTCCGTCATTGAGTGTGGAAAACTGATCAAGCTCCGCATTTATAATATCTGATTCAGGCTGTGCCATATACCCGTACGCTATAAGATGATTTGCCAGCACCTTCATCTGTGTCTGTACATCTGAGGTCCTGACTGCCACAGCACGGCTCTCATAGCTTGACAGTATTCCTGCATGAAGGAACAGGCATGGAATCATGCCTGATAGAAAAATCAGTATAAAGATACGCGTCCGAAGGCTCCTGAGGAACTTCGAACGATGATAGAACTGTTGTAATTTCTGTAACATTTATCTTCCTGTTTATCTTGTGTGGTAATAATACCCGATGCCCCATTTTGTCTGGACATAATCAGGTTCAGATGGGTTGACTTCGATCTTCTCACGAAGACGGCGGACATGCACATCGACCGTGCGGACATCTCCGGAGAAATCTGCTCCCCAGACATCTCCCAGCAACGCTTCTCTGCTGTATACCTTGCCTGGATTGCGTACCAGGAGCTCGAGCAGCTCGAATTCCTTGCTTGTGAGATTGATCTCTTTGCCTCTGATATAAAGACGATTGTTGTCGCAGTCGAGCTTCAGATCGCCGCTCTCAACAATGTTTCCTTTGTCAGCCTTTGCGCTGTTCTCATTGGCCTCCACCTGCTTCCTTATTGAGGCAGCGCGGCGCAATATTGACTTTATACGGGCTTTGACTTCAAGAATATTGAACGGCTTCGTTATATAATCATCAGCGCCATAATCAAGGCCAAGGATCTTGTCCATATCCTCTCCCTTGGCAGTCAGCATTATTATCGGCACATCAGAAAACTCTCTTATCTGCTGGCAGACATCAAGACCTGACATCTTAGGCAGCATTACATCAAGAAGTATCACATCATATGTTTCTTCTTTGGCCTTGAGGAGCGCTTCTTCTCCATCGTATGCGCAGTCCACTTCGTAGCTCTCCTGCATAAGGCTGAAACGCAGTCCCTTAACTATTAGTTTTTCATCATCTACAACAAGAATTTTTGCCATATCCAGGTCATATCTCCCTTTTCACTAATGAACTCATTATAACATTGAGGCGGTCGGTCTGCGCGTTAATTCTGCCGTAATATGCTGTTTATTTTGATGTACAGTCCACATGTGACTACTCGACTGTGATGTGTTCTTTCATTTTTGCGAATAGTCCCTCCTTGATCCCACTGACCTTCATAAGGTCTTCTGTTGTTGCAAATACCCCGTTTGTCTCGCGGTACTCAATTATCGTTTCAGCTCTTGTCTCTCCGATGCCCGGAATGCTCATGAGTTGCTCCGCCGTCGCAGTATTGATATTTACGGGAGCAGGCGAAGCGCCACCTTCGACCTCGCCTGCTGCACCGGTCGCCACGCCATTTGATGATCTCTCTGACAGTGCTTCAGGACTGGTGACAAAAGGAGACTCACTTGCTTTGCTCTCCGGATCCGCAATCTCTTCCTTCGTGAAAACTTCCACCATATCAGAATCCCTGAGCACTATCGCCTGATTAAGATAAGCGGTATCAGCTTCCCCGCTGAAACCTCCTGCTGCCTCCACAGCTTCATAGACGCGCGACCCTGCCGGCAGCTCATACACTCCCTCATTCTTCACAGCGCCGCAGACAAATACGCAGATTATCTCCGGTTCCGCCGCAATTGCGGTGGATGCTGTTGTGGATGCTGCGGCTGATACTGTTGTGGATGCTGCGGCCGCTGATGACGTCGCGCTTTCACTTGCTGCACCCGAGTCATCATATGAAGACAGCTCCACCTCGTTTCCATTCTTTACCCCGCACGACACTGCGCATATATTGACAATAATAACAACAAAAAGCAGACACAGCGCTCTGCCGTGCCTGCTTCCCGATATTTTGTTTGCGAATACTTTCAGCCGCCTTACGGCAAGCTCACATTTTATTCTCATCACACAGTCCCTCTTTGGTGAAGGCCCCGCCGTGCGATGAAACGATTGTATCTGATTTTCTGATGTCGGTCAATCCCGATTTATTCCCCGCCAGTCAGCTCCGCATTTATGTCGATCTTATCCGGGTCAGCTATTGCCTCGACCGTGTAAGAATCGTCCCCTGTGATCTGCACCATTGTCTGCTGATCAAGTGTCCTGAGCGTTTCATTTGGATCTGCTCCGTCCCACACCTCAGCGAAAGAGTTTTCAAGCAGCATCCAGAAATCACTGGCCGCGCGCATCTTTGAAATAGGTCTCGAATCCTTGTATGCATCGCTGAATCCGTTCATGTGCTCATCGCTGTACGTAACATTGCTCTGTGCGAGCGGCTTTCCTGTTCTGTCGAAGAAATCACTGCTGTTCTCAAGCAGTGCATAGCGTATAAAACTGTTTGCTTCTGTCTGCTCTTTCGAATAGCCATTTACCACCATACAGTTAGTTACAGAAAGTCCCCTGGTCGTCAGCGAATCAGTTATATCCGGAAGTTGCAGCACCCCGTAATTCCCCGTAAATGTACCGTCAGCCGCATACTGGGAAAGTGAATTCACCGCATCAGATGTAGCTACGGTGAAAACAGTTTTGCCGGCTGCAAAGTCACTGAGTACAGAACTGTAACCACAGTCCTTCGTGTCTATTGAAAAATACTGGTTAAGCTGTTGGTATACCTGCAGAGACTTAATAGCGTTCTCATTATATATGTCGATATCATCTACATTGTCTCCGTACTGACCGCCTACATTTATCTGGTCGCCGACAAAATAATAGTTGTAGAAAATATCCCCGACATCCCAGTTGAATACTGATGAGACTGTCTCAGGTGCGTTGTAGTTGTTCGCAAAATCGATGATATCAAGAATTGTCGCAGGAAGATCTTCCACATATTCCGTGTTATAGAGCAACGCTGCTGTCTCGAAATAGAACGGGTAAGCCACCACCTCACCGTTGTATGTCACGGCATCAACAGCTGTTTCCGGGAAAACTGTATTATCCGCGAAGATGTCCGGATCATCCACAGTCGCACTGAGCCCTGCAAGAGCTGCCTTCCCCAGTGTGTCGTTGCTGATTATATAAATATCCGGCATGTCATCATCATTGTTAACTGATGCGCTGTTGATGGTCTCAAGGTAATCAACGCCATCTTTAAGCTCCGGTTCAACACGATAAGTGTTCTGTGATTCGTTGTACTTTACAGTGACTTCATTCAGGTAATCCGTAAGTGTGTCGTCGTTATACCACAGGTTGATGGTTGTTTTGCCGACAGCAAAAAGCGACGCGCCGGAATTGTCGTCAAGTCCAAGCGTGTATCCTGATGATGCCACCCATATGAGTCCTGCCAGCAACATGACTACCAGCAGAACTGAAATAAGTCTGTTCTTCATAAGAGAATTAACCTTCCATGTGATTGTATTACAATCACATTGCGATTGCATCGCTATTGCATTGCGATCGCAGGCTCCAGTATCGCGATCATTGCGTCGACGTCTGCTTTTGTGATAATAAGCGGCGGGACAAAACGAATGATGTCCGAACCGGCATTTATAAGTATAAGCCCATTGTCCATCGCTGTCTTTATTATCTGGCCGACAGGTCTGTCAAAAACAAGTCCCTGCATGAGGCCTCTGCCCCTGCGTCCGGTTATGCAGACATACTTGTTTACAAGTCCGTCCAGTTTTGACTCAAGGTATGGCGCGATTTCATTGACATGTCCCACGATGTCTATTCTTTCGAACATCTCGAGAACTTTTGCGACAGCTGCACAGGCAAGCGGATTCCCGCCGTATGTCGTGCCATGATCCCCTGCAACGAGACTGTTCTGCGCCACCTTTTCAGTCATGAGAAAAGCGCCGACCGGAGCGCCGCAGCCGAGTGCCTTTGCGGTCGTCATGATGTCAGGCTTTATTCCGAATTTCTGCCACGCGTACATATGACCGGTGCGTCCCATTCCGCACTGGACTTCATCAAATATCAGCAGGATGTCCTTCCTGTCACACAGCTCGCGGCACTTCCTGAGGAACTCCTCGCTCGCGCAGAAAAGACCGCCTTCGCCCTGTACCACTTCCATGATGATCGCACTTGTTCTGTCTGTCACAAGAGCTTCCACTGAGTCAAAACAATTGAGATCCGCAAATTTTACATTGCAGCACATCTGCCCGAAAGGCTCGCGGTAATGCTCGTTGCCCGTGACAGACAGTGCGCCGTAGGTGCGGCCGTGGAAGGAATGGTTCATTGCTATGATCTCATGATCTGTGCGGCCATCCCCCAGATACCCGTACTTCATTGCCGCCTTGAGTGCGCCCTCGACAGCCTCTGCACCGGAATTTGTGAAGAAAACGCGATCCATTCCAGAGACTTTCCTGAGCATATGCGCAGCCTTTATCGCCGGCTCATTATAGAAATAATTAGATGTGTGAATGACCTTATCTATCTGATCCTTGAGCGCGTCATTGTATTCTTTGCAATTATAACCAAAAGCGAAGACCGCGATCCCGGCCATAAAATCAAGGTATTTCTTCCCATCGGTGTCATAGAGATAAACGCCGTCCCCGTGGTCGAGTACGATCTGGTATCTGTTATATGTGTGAAGCAGGTCCTTTTCGGCCTGATCTATCATCTCCTGCATTTCTGAACTCATTTTGCTTCTCCCTTCATGACTCATCAGGATAAAACATTGTTCCGATACCTTTATCTGTGAATATCTCGAGCAGCATACTGTGTGCCAGTCTGCCGTCCAGAATATGGACACGGTCGACCCCGGCTTCCACAGCCGACAGACAGTTGCCGAGTTTTGGCAGCATCCCGCCGCCTATTATTCCACTGTCTATAAGCCTGTGCGCCTCCGAGACGCTGAGCCTCGAAATGAATGTACTCTTGTCGTTGTAGTCTCTGTAAACGCCTTCGACATCGGTCAGGAAAACAAGTTTATATGCCCCGACGGCTTTTGCTATCGCGCAGGCGGCATCGTCCGCATTTATGTTGTAAGTATTGAAATCATAGTCTAGCCCTATCGGCGCAACTATAGGCAGGTAATCGTCCTCTAGCATGTCGTGAAGGATGCCTGGATTTACGCAATCGACATCGCCGACAAAACCTATGTCCTCACCATCAGATGTTTTCCTCACGCAGTGGAGAAGTCTGCCGTCCTTACCTGAAAGGCCCACCGACTTTGTGCCGAGTTCCTCGACCATCGTGACGAGCTGCTTATTGACACGTCCGAGCACCATCTCGGCGATTTCCATCGTAGCGCTGTCTGTCACTCGAAGCCCATTAACGAACTTTGCCTCGCCTCCGGTTTTCTCGACCCATTTGCTTATGGCCTTGCCGCCGCCGTGCACAATTATCGGCTTAAAACCGACGAGCTTAAGCAGTGTCACATCTGAGATCACGCTCCGCTGCAATTCCGGATTACTCATCGCCGAGCCGCCGTACTTCACGACAATGATCTTGCGGTTATATTTTTGAATATAAGGAAGCGCCTCTATAAGAACTTCGGCTTTTCTTTTTGCTTCATCAAGATCATTAAGATTAGTATCCACAGCAAATCCTCCGTTTTTTACGACCTGTAATCTGCATTGATCTTCACGTAGTCATATGTAAGATCGCAGCCCCAGGCTGTCGCGCTCTCACGTCCTGAATTCATATCACAGAGGATAGTGACAACTTTCCCGGAAAGAAGCTGCGTCGCTTTATCCTCGCTGTAAGGAGAATCAGCGCCTTGTGAACACACGAGGATACTCTTCTCTCCGTCTTCGCTCACATAATAAAGATCGACTTTCTCCGGGTCGAAATCCACACCTGAATAGCCGAGTGCACAGATGATCCTTCCCCAGTTCGCGTCCTTCCCGAACACTGCAGCCTTTACAAGATTTGAACCTATAACAGATTTGGCGAGTTTCCTCGCATTTTCCTTCGTATCAGCATTTACCACATGCGTCTCTATAAGTTTTGACGCGCCTTCACCGTCAGAGGCCATTTTTCTGGCAAGGTCAGCGCAAAGTGCCTTAAGAGCCTCGACGAACTGTTCATAATCTCCGTTTTTCTCATTGATCACAGGGTTTCCCGCCAATCCGTTCGCGAGGCAGATGATCGTATCATTTGTGGAAGTATCTCCATCGACCGAAATCATATTGAAGGTATCCGGCACTACCGAACGGACGGCTTCGTCAAGAAGTTCTTTCGTTATTGCGACATCCGTCGTCACATAGCAGAGCATTGTGCACATATTGGGGTGTATCATCCCTGAGCCCTTGCTCATACCTCCGAGCGTCACCGTGACTTCGGGCGCATCGGCGCCGTTTCCGTCAATTGTGAATGTATATGCGCACTCTTTCGGTACTGTATCTGTCGTCATTATTGCCCGTTCAGCCGCTGTTCCTGCTTTGGCCGAATGTTCTTTTGCTGCAGCAAGAGCCATGATTCCCGCTTCAAGTTTCTCAACAGGAAGCTGCATGCCGATGACTCCTGTGGATCCGAGGAGAACTTCATTCTCATTTATTCCGAGTGCCTTTGACGCTGCTCTTGCCTCTATTCTGCATACATCAAGCCCATCACTTCCGGTGCACGCATTGGCAATTCCTGAATTCACGATTATCGCACGGGCATACGGAAAGCTGTCGATCTGTTTTCTGTCGAACTGAACCGGCGCTGCCTTCACGATATTGCTCGTGAACATGCCGGCCGCAAGACACGGAGCTTCACTGTAGATCAGTGCCATGTCATTTCTTCCGCTGTATTTGATACCCGCTTCCGCTGCTGCTGCGCAATAACCCTTTGCTGCGGTCACCCCGCCTTTTCTCTTCTGCATCTTTCCTCCAATGCCTGAGCTTTTTTGCAAAAGCTAATGATTGTTTTTTACAAACTGTGTAATATTCTCACTGTTAAGCGTGAAATCGTAATAGTTAAGATCCTCGCGTTTTGTCCATCCAACCGTTTTCCAGAAAGTATTTCCTATATCATTCGAAGTGAAGGCTATAAGGCTCACCTTGTTGATACCCAGTGCCTTGAGTGCATTCATACAATACTGTACCATATCTGTGGCAATTCCTTCGAGCCTGTAATCTTTTCTCACACACACATGATACAGGCAGCCCCTTCTCCCATCCTCTCCGCAGAGGATCGCGCCCACGACTTTATCTCCCGCGACCGCGGTCACACTGAGCCCCGGATTCCTGTCAATAAACCTTCTGACTCCGCTCTCCGAGTCATCAATACTGCGGATCGCAAAGCCATCAATCGATTCCCATAGTTCATGTACTCCATTGTACTGCTCAATAGTCATCGGAACTATCCTTACTTTGTCCGTTTTCATATACTGATATTTCTCCTGTCTTTGTGTGACACATCACGGGAAATCAGGTGCCATGTCTATTCCTGCGTCCTCTCTGATTCCGAACATGATGTTCATATTCTGAACAGCCTGCGATGCTGCGCCCTTCATGAGATTATCGAGTGCCCCCATCATGATGACGCGCCCCGTCCTCTCATCGACCTTTATGTTGACATCAACATAATTGCTGCCCTCGACGAACCTCGTCTCCGGAACTTTTCCATCCGGCAGCACTCTTATGAAATGTTCCGCACCATAATACTTTTCGTAAACCGCGCGCAGATCCGCCTCCTTCGGCAAAACATGTGCCTCCGCAGCAGCGCGTCCGATCCTGCCTGAACCATCTGTCGCCACGAGCGATGCGTATTCCGTCGCGAGGATTCCTCTGTTCATCGGCACGAGATGTGGCGTGAACTGCAGCGTGAGCTTACGCCCTGCCGCCTTCCCGAGTTGTTCCTCTATCTCTGGTGTGTGCCTGTGAGTCGTCACTCCGTAAGCCTTCGCATTCTCGTTGACCTCGCAGTAGAGATTCGCGGTCTTCGCGCCTCTCCCCGCGCCTGACACTCCGCTAAGCGCATCTATTATAAGAGTATCAGTATCTATCAGTCCTTCCCTGACCAGAGGGTATGCTGTGAGGATAGAGCAAGTCGTGAAGCACCCAGGGTTCGCAATAAGCTGTGTCTTCCTTATATCATCCCGGTTGATCTCGCACAGACCGTATACTGCGTCCTTTATAAGCTCCGGTGCATTATGCTTCATCTTGTACCATTTCTCGTACACAGCGACATCAGTCAGCCGAAAATCAGCACTGAGATCGATCACTTTTGTCCCGGCAAGGAGCTCTTTCGTCACAAACGAACTGCAGGCACCCTGCGGCGTCGCCGTAAAAATCACATCTGTATCCTTTGCGAGCTTTGCTATTTCATTTTTCATCCTGTCCGTATCGTCATCGATGCAGTCAAGATCAACGATCTCGAACATATTCCCATATATATCTGAAAGGCTCTGCCCGGCAAAACTTCTGCTGCCCGCCCACTTTATCTCTGCTTCCGGGTGTCTCGAAAGGAGCCTTATTATCTCCGCTCCGGCATATCCCGTCGCCCCTATAACGCCTGCTCTTATCATATTACCTCCGGTACATACACATTTTATTCTGTCAACAATGACTTTCTATAATTTACTCCCCATATGAATATTTATCAATACAAAATCATGTTTTTCTGTATAAATGTGCAATGATTCGTGGCAAATATGTATATTTATGTAAGTATTTGTACTTGCAAGTGCATAAACTGTGGTGTATATTCATTTCAGCGAATCAATCAATGGAGGCATGGAGGATCAAATGGCAGCGAAGAAAAAATCAGTAAGTGCTTCGAAGAGCACATCTAATAAGAAAGAAAAGGTAGTTCTGGCATATTCAGGAGGACTCGACACAACAGCGATAATTCCCTGGCTCAAAGAAACATATGATTACGAAGTCATCGCAGTCTGCGTAAACGTCGGTCAGGAATCAGAACTCAAGGATCTTGATAAGAGAGCCGCATCATCAGGCGCGTCAAAACTTTATGAGCTCGACGTCATTGATGAATTTGCAGATGAATACATCGCTCCCTGCATCCAGGCACACGCTGTATATGAAGATAAATACCTTCTCGGCACATCGATGGCACGCCCTCTCATCGCAAAGAAACTTGTTGAGATTGCACGCAAGGAAGGCGCAGTCGCAATCTGCCACGGCGCAACCGGTAAAGGTAATGATCAGGTCAGATTCGAGCTCGGCATCAAAGCTCTCGCTCCTGACATCAAGATAATCGCAGCATGGCGTGATCCCAAGTGGACAATAGATTCAAGAGAAGCAGAGATAGCTTACTGCGAATCAAAGGGGATCCACCTTCCCTTCTCTCCCGATAACAGCTACAGTCGTGACCGCAACCTCTGGCACATCAGCCACGAGGGTCTCGAGCTGGAAAACCCTGCGAATGAGCCCAACTACGACCACATGCTTGTTTTGTCTGTCACACCGGAAAAAGCCCCTGATAAAGAGACAAAAGTCAAACTTGATTTTGAGGACGGAATTCCGGTCGCACTTAATGGCCACAAGATGAAGCTTTCTGATATAATTAGAAAGCTCAACAAGATCGGCGGCGAGAACGGTATCGGTATCATCGACATCGTGGAGAACCGTGTAGTCGGGATGAAAAGCCGCGGCGTATATGAAACTCCCGGCGGGACCATCATTTATGAGGCACACCAGCAGCTCGAGGAGCTCATCCTCGACCGCAAAACATATGAAGTCAAGAAGAGACTTGCGAGCGACTTCTCTTCACTTGTATACGAAGGAAAATGGTTCTCTCCCCTTTGCGAGGCAGAACGTGCATTCTTTGCAAAGACAGAAGAATATGTAACCGGCACAGTTAATCTTGTACTCTACAAGGGCAATATCATAAAGGCCGGCACAACAGCGCCGTACTCGATGTATAATGAAAGCCTGGCTTCGTTCACAACTGGTGATCTCTATGATCACAAAGACGCTGCCGGATTGATAACGCTCTTCGGTCTGCCGGAAAAGGTCCGCGCCATGAAGATGCTCGAAGTCGAGAACAAGGCCAAAATGAAGAGCTCGCGCAAAACAAAATAAGTTTCCGCACTTCTCCTGAAAGGCTGGTATTTAATGCCCACAATTATGATAATAGCTGTTTACCTTGTCGTCGTGAACTTAGTCGCATGTATCACTTTCTTTATAGACAAACGGAAAGCTGAGAACAATGCATACCGCATACCTGAAGTCGTTCTGTTCTTCCTTGCGATCATAGGCGGCTCGATCGGCTGTATCATTGGAATGTACAGTTTTCACCACAAGACCAGAAAATGGAAATTCCGTATTGGAATGCCGTTGATCCTTGTATTACAGCTTGTTTTGATCTTCTATATTACTTATACTTATCAGGTCCGGATCGTTTAGTTGATCCGGGCTGTTTTATGCGCATGAACATTTTTCTTCAGGAAAGGCCATCAGATGATTGAACTGGAAATCCGCAAACTCGGTGTATTCATGGGCAAACTGTTTTCCTCCGATTGTTTTGACTCCTTCCTTATAACTGAGGCCGCAGTCAGGACAAATGTCTCATGGGCGCTTGATTCAAGGCTTCTGAAGAGTTTTTACAC
>JAAZDA010000068.1 GCA_012512995.1 Clostridiales bacterium
GAATACGATATCACCAAATTTGTAAAGAAAGGTAAGAACAGCATCGCCGTGCTCGTGTCTAAATACTCAGACGGCTATTATCTGGAAGGCCAGGATTACTGGCGTCTGGCAGGCATCTTCGATGATGTGACTGTATACGCCACACCAAAAACTAGACTTTTCGATTGGTATGTGGTGACTGATCTGGATGATGAATACAAGGATGCCGAATTGAAAGTGGAGGTTACAGTGAAAAGGTATGATGCTTCTGCGAAGGATTTCTCAATCAAAGCACTTCTTTTTGATGGCAAAGGTTCCAAAGTGGCTGAGTTTGGCAGCACCAAGTTCACCCTCGATAAGGATAAAATGGTTCTTAATATTAACCAACCAGTCAGCAATTCTTCAAAATGGACTTCAGAAACCCCATCACTCTACAACCTTGAACTTCAACTGGTGGATGCTGCAGGCAAGGTTGTGGACAAATCTGATACAAAGATTGGCTTTAAGGAGACCTGCATAAAGGACGGCGTGTTCTATCTTAATGGCAAACCGCTGAAAATTAATGCGATAAACTCTCACATGCAGCATCCTGAAAACGGGCACGCAATGGACGAAGCCACTATCCGCAAGGATATGGAGCTGCTGAAGCAGTTTAACTTTAATGCTGTACGCACTTGCCACTATCCTCCTGTAAATAAATATCTGCAGCTGGCAAACGAATATGGGCTCTATATTATAGATGAAACAGGAGATGAAGCTCACGCCACTGAGAAGGCCTCTAGTGATTCGGTCTTTACAGAAATGTATAAGGAACGCGTCAGAATGTTGGTACTTCGCGATCGCAATTATCCTTGCGTGCTGATGTGGAGTGCAGGCAATGAGAGCGGAGAAGGATTCAACATCACCGAGGTGATAAAAGAAGGACGAATATATGACAACACCAGGTCTTGGATGTATGGCGGCAATGCTTACTCTCACCCGACTGAAGAAATCATCGGCCCGCGCTATCCATCACCGCTAGAGCTGGAGATGAATATTGGTCTCGGTCGAGACGGCGACACCCGTCCTTCTTTTATGGACGAATATCTGTCCGTAGCAGGTAATGCCGGCGGCGGAATGGATGAATATTGGGATGCTATTTATATCCACCCGCGTTCAGCCGGTGGAGCCATTTGGGACTTTGTGAGTCCAGGACTTACCGAAAAGGTCAGACAGTTGCAGGACCGCTCGCAGTACAACACACCAGTGAACATAATGGGCAATGCACAGCTTGTATCAACATCAACAACCAACAATGTTCTTGATATTAATGGCTTTGACCAGTGGGTTGAAGTATACCGCGGCGACAATGTGGAGCTGACCGGCAGCAAGCTTGGTATAAGCTTCGAAGTGAAGCCTCGCGAAAGAGCAAAGGATTGCGGAACTTTTGTTACCAAGGGTTCAAATCAGTTCGGTGTCGTGCAGAATGGCGAAGATCAGTTGGCTTTCTATATCTATACTGACAATAAATATCAGCTTAATGTGCCGCTGCCAGCAGACTGGTACAATAACTGGCACAAAGTGCTGGCGCAATATGACGATGGCAAGATGAGCCTAAGCATCGATGGCAAGACAGCCGGCACTATGGATATAGTGGAAGAGGCGAAGAAAGCTCCGCAGCAGGCTGCCAGACTTTATGGCGGGCGCGGCAGAATGCGCGCCCCAAGCACTGCCATTACCAACACCCCATTCCCTATCAATATCGGCCGAGACATTCAGCTGCACGGCCAGAACTTTGAAGATTGCATCTGCGATGCGCAGATAGATAATCTAATTATTGCAGCAAATTCTGAACCTACCGCAGACAATGCCGTGCTTTATCTGGATTTCGAGTTAGAGAGCGAGAATGGAAACTTTTACAGTTATGGCATCGGTGCCAGAACTTATGGCGCAATATGGCCTGACAGAAGGGCTCAGCCTGAAATGTGGCAGATGAAGAAGACCACTCAGCCTCTGAAGTTCACTTTGATAAGTGCTGAGGATAGGGTTGTTGAGGTATGGAACCGCAATCATTTTCTGAATGCTGACTTTTATGATACCAAGTGGGCTCTGCAGGCAGATGGAAAGATTCTGCAGAGTGGCAGTTTGAATCTGAATGTGAAGCCTCTGGAAAAAGCTGTCGTCACCATTCCATTCACAAAGCCGGAAATTGAAGATGGTGTGGATTACCGCCTACTCATCACTTCCTGCCTGAAAGAAGACCAAATATGGGCGGCAGCAGGGCATGAGGTTTCCTGGGATCAGCTGGACTTGCCTTGGTACAAGGCGCCGGCCATTGCTGATAAGGCTATTGGAAGTGTCAAAATGCAAAATATTGAAGAAGGAATTACTGTCAGTGGCGATGGTTTCGAATATTTCTTTGATAAGAAGGGCAGACTTGCATCGATTCAGGTAGATGGAGTACAGATGCTGGAGGCTCCGCTGCAGTTGAATGTTTGGAGGGCTCCTGTCGCAAATGAATTGGACGATTGGGACAGCTATAGCGTGAACAGTGGCAGCCGCAATGCAATATACGGTGCGCAGATAGCCGCAGAGTTCTATTCTTATGGTCTGGACCGGATTGGATATTCTCTTCTTTCAATGGATGCGAAAATGATTGATGGTCAGGCCTGCATCACAGTAAGGGATTTTCGTCAGGCTGGTGTGTCTGAGTCTTCTGCTCAAGATCTATATATAGTCAGCACTAGGTATAAAGGTTTCCAGGAGAAATATGAATACAGGATTAACGGTGATGGTACAATCACTCTCCAGCATTCTATCGATCCGCAGGGCACTCTCCCTGTCTTGCTGCCAAGAATTGGCCTGCAGACTACTTTGAACGCAGACATGCAGCAGGTCGATTATTACGGACGTGGCCCTCAAGAAAGCTATTCTGACAGAAAGACCGGCTATAAGTTTGGAGAATACAGCACAACCGTCGATGATATGTATGAACCTTATCTGATTCCTCAGGATCATGGCTTAAGGACAGATATCCGCAGGGTGCGTTTCTGCAATATGGATGGTAAGGGAATTGACGTGATGATGTATGGCGACAAGTTCAACTTTAACGCATATCCATATTCAACTGATAATCTGACCAAGGCCATTTATCAGTATCAGCTGCAACGCCAGAATGGCATTACATTTAACCTGGATTATGCAACAACCGGTGTCGGCTGTTCGGCCAGATATGTTTTGCCTGCTTACTTTGCAATGCCTCTGCGATATGAAAGAACGATCACTATTAACCCAGTTAGGTAAGACAATAAAAAGCCTGCGGATTCCCGCAGGCTTAACAATAATGTATTCAATATCCGACTAACATTCTTATTTGTCTTTTATTTTAATAGTGATAGTTGCTTTTCCTCCGTTGTTTGAATCGGATTTATTAACTTCTATTGATTCAATGTTTTCAGGGTCCAGGTTATCCATATCTTTTTGAGTAGCTTTTTTCCCATCAATGATAAAATCAACATCCTCTTTCATTTGTTCGCCAGAAACACTAATAATCTTGATTTCGTCTTCACTCCCATCCTTGTGGACGCTCACTTTATTGCCTTTTGACCTGATAGTGATAGTTGCTTTTCCTCCATTGTTTGAACCGGATTCATCAACTTCTAAAGATTCAATGTTGTCAGGGTTCAATTTATCCATCTCTTCTTTTGTGGCTTTTTTTCCATCAACGAAATAATCAAAATCCCCCTCTATTTTCTCGGAAGAAATACCAATAATCTTGACATCGTTCATACTCCCAACATTGTCGCTGCTCTCTATATTGCCTTTTGTCTTGACGATGATAGTTGCTTTTCCTCCGTTGTTTGTACCATTTTTATCAACATCTACAGATTGAATGTTTTCAGGGTTCAGTTTTTCAATCTTTTCTTTCGTGACTTTTCTCCCGTCAATGAAGTAATCAACACTGTCAGTGGAGGAAACTCTGTTGCTGACTGGAGTGTCTGTGATTTTTTCATTAACTTTGTCAATTGATGAAGGATTCGCATAGACTTCCACAGTTTTTGCAGATGTAGCGAGACTGATTCCGATGATTGGAATCACATAGAGCACCTTTAATAGTGCTTTCAAAGATGATTTTTTGTTTGACATCATAGTAATACGATTTTTAAGTGAACTGTGATTAAAGCCATTAGCAACTGAGTAGCCGCTCAAACTAATGGCTTTCTTTATAAGTAATAACTGATATTCATGTGCATTTGTGCCATCCCTGAGAGCATAGTCATCCGCCTCATATTCGTGAATTGCACGAAGGTCATTTCGGAGCATCCATATCATTGGGTTGAACCATTGGAAAGCGGTCAGTATATCTGTGAAGAGTACATCATATGAATGCTTCAATGCGATATGTCCCTTCTCGCCTTTTCTTTATTTTTCTTGAACACAAATGCTCAGGAGATCAAATCTGTCGAGTCTTCTTTCGAGGATTATCTTCCGTTGCTGAAAGATGCTGGCTTTGAGATGTTTTCTTTTGACATTTCGTCGCTGAAGGA
>JAAZDA010000069.1 GCA_012512995.1 Clostridiales bacterium
CCATTCCGATGGAGCGCATAAGGATATCAAGCCATTCTTCCTTCGTAAACGCTTTTCGTCCTTCTTTCAGGCTGTCCATATCCACGTTTGGAAGCTGAATCGGTGTAAGTTTCCTGATGCTGATTGGCGTTGTATCTTTCTGCTTTTTGCGTTTTGACTGCAGGCGGTCTCCGTCCAGAGATACTATCTCTGGTACTGCATCTTCTCCTGAGTCATACTCCAACTGTACAATGCACCATATACCACCACAAAGGAGCCGGTCGTATTTTTCAGCATACTCTTCACTGATTGGAATGCCACCAAGACCTAAGTTTGAGAAAGTTGCCTCGTACTCGTCATAGCGCAGGTTAAGGTTTACAGTTACCATATCAATGATCGTATGGCTTCCACGTTGACGAAGCTTGGAAATTACCTTCTGTGCTTCATCCGGGCGCACAAAGTTATCGGCTAAAATACGCTTTACATTTTCAATACCTTGCTCAATAACAGCGTCATCATCGGAACTGCAATACTGGCCGAGCAAAAACTCAAGGACATAGACCGGTACGTTTGCACCTTCCTTGATTTTCTTTGTCAGATCCTTTCGGACGATTTTTCCATCAAAATTCTGACGGAGTTTTTCTTTTATGATTTCACGGGTGCTCTTTTCCCCGGTAGAAATATCATCCATTCGTATCACATCCTTTAGCTGAAGAAATCGAAGTCATCCACAGCAAAGGCAATGTCTATGGAGAATTCTTCGCGCTGTGGCAGCTGCAGACCGCTTTCGTCCGCAATCACCAGATAATAGCTTTCTTTATTACTGTATTTCATTGATTTCAGGTTGAAGCTCACGCGGAACGTTCTGTCCTGATTGTTGCCGCTCGTCTTATCCGCAATCACCCGCTGTGTATCACTGACCTGCTTTCCTTCTGAATCAACAAAGTACAGAAGATAGTTTGTGGCCTCACGATTATCACCGACGGCTTCCTTCTGATAGAAATTCAGAGAGAAGATCATATTGCTGATCTTACGGCTCGCCGAGAGCAGGCTCAGCGTGACAGGCTTTGTATCATACTTTTTCTTGTTCTTCTGATACCCAGCACTGTCGGTGCGCATGTAATGGTAATCGATCACCGGCACGACCATTTCCTGCAGACTGATGCCTCCATGCACGAAGTTCAGACCGCCACCCTTTTTCTTGATCCGAGTATTCCCAATCGGCGCAAAAGCGTCACACTGCGTGCCGTCCAGGAATTTCACCGGAAGCAGATATTCCGGCTTTGCACCCTTCTTCGTAATGAGATAGCGGCGATCCACTTCTATATCATCAGCCGAAGATGTTGTCTTATCCACCTTTGCATCTTCTGTTAGCGGCTTATAGGTATAGATAAATCCGTGGTCAGAAGTGATGTATATTCTTGTCCCGCTGAACTCATTCACAATGATACGCACCATGTTCTTGAGCTCGGAAATTGCGTCATCGCAAGAATCGAAGACAAGTGCTTCATCGGTGTGGCTTGTTTCATCGATCTTGTCGTGATAGATATACACGACCTCCATACCCTTTACCAGCGCACTGCGTTCGGCTCGTTTCATTTTGATGAGATCCTTGTACTTCAGCGCCACACTCGCCGGATTCGCTTTTTTCAGGATTCCATCTCGATACTGCGCATCCGTCGGCTGGCCATCTGCCAGAACGCCCACGACTCCATTTGACTTCAGTTCTGCTTTCAATTCCTTATGCGGCAGAAGCGCCGTCATACCAAACTTCGTCACGGTCGGGAAGATTCCCTCACAGGACGACAGCTTGACTTCCGCCTGCGTTTCCCGGCGCAATACCTCCGAAAGCGTAGCAGCTACTTCATAGCGCATCGCATCAGAGATGATCACAAAGACACGTGTGTCCGCGTTCTGTACATAGGTTCTATAGAAATCCCGCTGCTGCGGATCTTCCAGAATCCTGCCGTATTCCTTCAGGTTATCCGCTGCCGCGTTCGCCCAGTCTGAGCCGAGATTATCCAGGTACCAGTTTGCGTACAGTCCTTCCACATTATCCGCCACACG
>JAAZDA010000070.1 GCA_012512995.1 Clostridiales bacterium
CGCTGAACTCACTCCCAATAAAGAGATGGCAGACCTTCAGGAGAAGCGCAATTTCACAAAACTCATGAGCCTTCGCGAAGAAGTCAAAACACTTCCTTTCGGAGCTGTCTGGGATTATTACTGCGAGAAGAACGGCGTGCCCTCTGAGAACGAATGGTTCGCTGACTGCGAGAAATACGAGAAAGAAGTTCTGGCAAAAAGAGTATAGGGGGCAATATGGCAGAAATTAAGTATTACCTTGCAGTTGACATCGGCGCGTCTTCCGGCAGACATATTCTTTCACACATGGAAGACGGCAGGATGGTCAATGAGGAAATCTACCGCTTTTACAATGGAAACGATACAGTGCACGGACATCTTGTCTGGGATACTGACAGAATTTTTGACGAAATCATAACTGGAATGAAGAAGTGTGCGGAACTCGGCAAGATCCCGACATCCATGGGAATCGATACCTGGGCGGTAGATTATGTTTTGCTTGATAAAGACGACAGACGGATCGGCCAATGCTATGCGTACCGCGATTCAAGGACTCAGGGAATGGATGATGAGGTCTACAAGATCGTTCCTGAGAACGAGCTGTACGCAAGGACTGGAATCCAGAAGGCGATTTTCAATACTGTGTTCCAGCTTATGGCGGCAAAACAAGAGACACCAGCAGACCTTGAAAATGCTGCATCAATGCTGATGGTTCCGGATTATTTTCACTTCCTTTTGACCGGGGTGAAGGCTCAGGAGTATACAAATGCCTCAACGACCGGACTGGTCAATGCAGCTACGGGACAGTGGGATACAGAGCTTATAACAAAACTTGGATATCCGAAGAGGCTCTTTGAAACTCTTTCAATGCCTGGAACAGTGATCGGTGTACTTAAGCTGGACATCAGAGATAAAGTGGGTTTTGACTGCGCGGTTGTTTTGCCGGCGACCCATGATACAGGGTCAGCGGTAATGAGCGTTCCGTCGGACGCGGATGACACACTTTATATTTCCTCAGGAACATGGTCACTCATGGGAACCGAGAGAAAAGAAGCTGATTGCAGTGATGCAGCGATGAAAGCCAACTTCACGAACGAGGGCGGTTATGACCATCGTTATCGCTTCCTCAAGAATATCATGGGGCTCTGGATGATCCAGTCCGTGAAAAAGGAATTCGAGACAGGATACAGATACAAGGACTTTACCGGTGATGAGGATTATGGATTCGGACATCTTTGCGATATGGCGGCGAAGGAATCGATAGAATCGATAGTGCCTGCAAATGACGGACGATTTCTCTCTCCGATGTCGATGATACTCGAAGTCCAGAGAGCCTGTGGGGAAACAGAGCAGCAGGTGCCGGAATCGCCGTGGGAGATAGCAAGAGTGATTTACAGATCTCTGGCTGTCTGCTACAAGGAAGCTGCAGAGGAGATCGAACAGATAACAGGTAAGCATTACGACGCAATTAATATTGTCGGAGGCGGCTCAAATGCTGTCTGGCTCAATGAATTGACTGCTTCAGTCACTGGAAAGACTGTCCTCGCAGGACCGGGCGAAGCAACAGCAATTGGAAACCTCGGCGCTCAGATGATAGCGGATGGAGTTTTCAAAGACCTGTTTGAATTCAGAAGATGTGTCAGAGAGTCATTCGGAGTGAAAGAATACAAGGCATGATCTGAATAACATTTATGTAAGCAATAAAAAATCGGGTGCCGATCGCAATGATCGGCACCCGATTTTTTATTACGACTTATTACTGATTGATCATGTAGTTGATTAGTTTCTGGGTATCTTCGGGTTCGTAAGCGACAAGCTCGAGCTCTTTGATGCTGCCGTCTGAGAAAATGTTAGCAAGTGAGACATACTGGGAAAGTTTTGACTTGAGGTTAAGGCGGTCGCCTTCACCTGTTACCAGTTCTACCTTGCCCTTGCAGCTATCGATTACCTGAAAGAACTTATTGATGTCTTTGATGTTTTCAATTTTCATAGTGTTCACCATTCCTTTCGCCCACGGATGTGGGTCTCTTTTCATTAGACTGTCAGTTCAGTACTGCTGTAAACAAATACACTGTTTGTCAATTGCTTTGCTGGCCCCAAAACATTGTTATTTATTTAACAAGTACATTCTACCACATCTATGAAAATGTGCAAGTGTCTTCTTTTAGTCAGTTGTGCAATATTTTGATAGAGTGTGGGGAGAATTGCGAAATCAATTTGTGAAGAACACAAATCAATAGAAGCGGAGCAATTCGTATAGCATCATAGCCAAAATGGGGTTTTGACACCTACATCATATTTTTACTTTATAAGAATAGTTCACGAAAATCGCGCCTTACGTGATTTCGTTTGAAAATTGGGATTGCAGCGGGAGAATATGATATATAATTTCTATGGGTGCTGCCATTCACGGTAGGCGGTTAGCCTCTCAATTACGGAGGGGCATTTGTGTCCCTCCAGCGCAGGTTATTAACTGCAGAAAGGAGGGAGCCAATGTCGATTGTAGATCTTATAAACGTGCAGAGTTTCGGCTTAGCATGTGCTTCTATAGGTTTTGCGATTGGTTTTGCATTTGGGAAATACACAAAAAAATAACCGCCCCGACCTTCAGCAAGTTGAGCGGTTATTTTTAACTTAACACTGAGAGGCTAACCGTCTATCGGTAGCACCTCTTTATGAGTCTATTGTAAGCGTTTGGAAGTACTTGTCAAGGCTGGCATCTTTGGCTTTTGTCGCATTGTAACTGTAATATCGCATTTCTTATTGTGTTACAACGACTCTGACCTTAGCCAGGTTCTGTACTCTAGTGAAAATGTCACCCTTTGTCCTGTTGGAACTTACCCTTACAATCGCGTAATAAGTCCCGGGTCTGGAATAAACATGCTCTGTCTCTGCACTGGCTCTGCCTGTTCCATCTTCCAGATACCATGTATCGCTGAATGAGCCGCTGAGTCTAAAAGCATCATTTCCATCGAAATTCCACACTACTTCTTCAAGTTCACCGCTTCCGGCGGGAAGTTCAATTTCTGCTCTGAAGTGAGCAGTTGCTCCGATTGCCAACTCAACACGTGTAAGACCATCAGAACTGAGATTAACTACGGGCTGCAGACCTTTGCGATCTATTGC
>JAAZDA010000071.1 GCA_012512995.1 Clostridiales bacterium
AACGGCTTTTGCCTGCAACTGTGACAGAACTGCGGCGAAGGTGATAGGTAAGCTGGAGAAGCAGGGCTACAATGTGCCGCGCGATATTTCGGTCGTAGGTTTTGACAATTATCTGTACCCGGGGCTCTGCGATGTGAAGATCACGACGTATGAAGTAGACATGCGTGAGCTCACAAGCCGGAGTTTATATATTCTGCTCAAGAAAGTCGAGCGTGAATACTACAAGAAAGGTGTTTCGATAGTTGAGGGTCATCTGGTGGAACACGGCTCAGTCTCCAATGTAAGAAAAGGTAATTGAAAAAAGGGGAAAAGAGAGGAAATTATGGATAAGAAGGAATTAGTGAGTGAAGTCACGCAGCATCTGAAAACGAAGATCATTCCGTTCTGGGAGGGGCTGCGCGATGATGAGTTCGGCGGGTATTACGGTTACATGGGTTATGATCTCAAAGTGGACAAAGAGGCGGTGAAGGGCTGCATTCTGAACAGCCGCATTCTCTGGTTCTTCTCGAGGGCGTACAACGAGCTCGGCGAGGGACAGCTCCTTGGCGAGGCGGAGCATGCGTATGAGTTTATGAAAGACTACTGTTTTGACGCAGAGAATGGCGGCATCTACTGGTCGATCACATATGACGGCAAGAGCGAAGACACGACAAAACATACGTATAACCAGGCTTTCTCGATCTATGCGCTCGCCGAGTACTATGAGGCATCAGGAAATGCCGAGGCACTTAAGCTCGCGATGGATCAGTTCGATCTGATCGAGACGAAGATGAAGGATAGCATCGGCTACAAAGAGGCACTCGATGTGAAGTTCCGCCCGGTCTCAAATGACAAGCTTTCCGAGAACGGCGTAATTGCGGACCGCACCATGAACACGCTGCTTCATGTTTTTGAAGCTTACACAAATCTGTACCGTGTCCTGAAGAATGCAGGCAAAACAAGTGAAGCCGGCAGGGTCGGGACACAGCTCACATGGATATTCCGCGAATTTGCAGGCAAGGTCTGGAATCCGAAGCTGCGCAGACAGGAAGTTTTCTTCGATAATGATTTCAATTCATTGATCGATCTTTATTCCTACGGCCATGACATAGAGACCAGCTGGCTCATGGATTACGGCCTGGGCGTTCTGGGAGATCCTGAGATCAGCGCGCTCATCGCACCGATAACGGACGCAATGGCAGACAATCTCATAAAAGTCGCTTATGACGGACACTCACTGCCGGCCGAATGCGAAAAGGGTGTAGTGAAGGAGAACCGCGTCTGGTGGGTGCAGGCCGAGACATATCTGGGATTCCTTAACGCATCGCTCAAACACCCGGAGCGTGAGGACTACAGGAATGCGGTCTACAGTACATGGAATTTCATCAAAGAATACGTAGTTGACAAGAGAGAAGGATCGGAGTGGTTCTGGGAAGTCAGAAAGGACGGCTCTCCATACGAGGGCGAGCCAATCGTGGAACCGTGGAAGTGCCCGTATCACAACGGGAGAATGTGTCTGGAGACAATAAGGAGGCTGAAATGAGCGAATTTGAGGTGAACAGGGCAAGAGAAGAGGCAAAACTTGAATTGCTTCTTTCAAGAAAGAATGAGATAGATGACAGTATTTACAACGGGATATACGACAGATACAAAAATCCCGTCCTCACGAGGGAGATGGTGCCTCTGTTCTGGAAATATGATATGAATCCCTCGACAAACCCTCATTTTATGGAGCGCATAGGCGTGAACGCAGTCCTGAATTCCGGCGCGATCGAGTTGAACGGCAAATATTATCTTGTGGCACGAGTTGAAGGTGCTGACAGAAAATCGTTCTTTGCAGTTGCGGAGAGCGACACCGGAATTGACGGGTTCAGGTTCTGGGATTATCCTATCCTTCTTGATGATGTGTGTCCGGATGAAACAAATGTATATGATATGCGTCTGACACAACACGAGGATGGCTGGATCTACGGCGTTTTCTGCTCTGAGAGCAAGGACACGTCTGTGCCTGACCTTTCGGCAGCGGTCGCGGCAGCAGGCATTGTGCGCACAAAGGATCTTAAGACATGGGAGAGACTTCCCAATCTCGTCACAAAGCGCTCACCTCAGCAGAGAAATGTTGTTCTGCATCCTGAATTTGTTGACGGAAAATATGCATTTTATACACGCCCCATGGACAGTTTTATTGACACAGGATCGGGCGGCGGCATAGGTTTTGGGCTTGCTGACGATA
>JAAZDA010000072.1 GCA_012512995.1 Clostridiales bacterium
CCTTTCAGTACGCCCGAATGCGGAGAGCCGATAAGGACAGTTGATGTTGGAGGAACGTCAAAACATCTGGTGAGATGTAGACTGGTGTACAAGGATGAAAAGTAAGACCGCGGCTGATGGATCGTGTTTATGATCTTTAGTTGAGTGGAATAATCTGTAATGAATTGTGGAGAAATATGAGTGATTATATTTCCGGACGATCGTCCGATAACGCACTGATAAGTGTGCGGAATATAACAAAGCATTATCCGGTGACGGGGACTTCTATGTTTGCCAGAAAGGAGATCATCCATGCCGTGGATGGTGTGAGTTTTGACATAAAGGAAGGTGAAACGCTCGGTCTTGTCGGAGAATCAGGATGTGGCAAATCGACGACCGGAAGGCTTCTTGTCGGCATTGAAAAGCCGGATAACGGGAGCATCTTTTATCGCGGGCAGGATCTTCTTTCTATGGATCGCAAAGAAAAAAAACGCACTCGCATCGGCCTGCAGATGATTTTCCAGGATCCGTACAGCTCGCTCAATCCGCGAAAACATGTTTTTGATATTCTGTCCGAACCAATGCTGTATCACCATATTGCGACAAAGGAGAACGTCGCATCAAGGGTCGAAAAGCTGCTTGAAGAAGTCGGATTACCTGGTAACGTGAAAGAGCGGTATCCGCACGAGTTTTCAGGCGGACAGCGGCAGAGAATCGTGATTGCAAAGGCACTCAGCCTTGAGCCGGATTTTATAGTCTGCGATGAGCCGGTCTCGGCACTCGACAATTCTATTCAGGCACAGATCCTGAATCTTCTGAAAGACATTCAAAACAAGCGTCGCATTACGTATCTTTTCATCGCGCACGGACTTGGCATAGTTCATTATGTGAGCCACCGTGTCGCAGTCATGTATCTCGGAAAAATAGTGGAAATCGGTGGTTCGGACGAGCTGTTCAGACATCCTGCCCACCCGTATTCGCAGATGCTGATTTCATCGGCACCCATAGCTGATCCGCTGCTGCGCGACAGACCTCATTACATTCCAAAGGGCGAAGTTCCGTCTGCCATAAACCTTCCGCACGGCTGCAGATTTCACGATCGCTGCCCGTATGCGACGGAAAAATGCAAAGTGGAAGAACCTGAACTGAGACAGGTGGATGTGAATGATGAACACCTGGTAGCGTGCTGGAATCCGATAAGTATTGAGAACAGGAAATCCTGAGTCGTGATCAGGAGTGAAGGACTATAATGGCAAAATATATTCTTAAGCGAATAGGAATAGCGATGCTCGTGCTGTTGCTGATAACGATCATTGAATATGGGCTCATGTCGCTTGCCGGTAATCCGATAGAGATACTTGCGGGAGGCCCCAGGGTCAACGAGGGAATGCTGGCGCAGAAAGCACAGAATCTCGGACTTGACAAGCCTGTTTACGTCCAGTATTTTTACTGGCTCAGAGAACTTCTTCGTGGCAACCTTGGTGTTTCATACAAGTCATATCAGTCGGTATCATCGCTCCTTGCTTCGCATATCGGTCCGACACTGATACTCATGGGGACGGCGCTTATTTTATCCACATTTGTTTCAATAATTGCCGGAATATACAGTGCAGTCCATGTACACAGCAGGTCGGATTATCTGCTGCAGTCACTGGCTTTTCTGGGGCAGAGCATTCCGGGCTTTTTCCTGGCGCTCATTCTCATTTATATTTTCGGAATAAGGCTGGGAGTTTTGCCGACAAGCGGTATGAGAGAACTTGGAGCTGCCGGCTCAGGAGTTCAGTTCAAATACCTTATTATTCCGGCAATTGTTCTCAGTGTTGAAATGACGGGCCGCAATATAAGGGATGTCAG
>JAAZDA010000073.1 GCA_012512995.1 Clostridiales bacterium
AATCGTAGGTCTAGCATTACGAATATGAATGAGATTATAAATAGAAGTTTATTAGAAGCTTTGAATACATTACAGGAGTTTATTAACAATTCTGATAATGCTGAACGTATTGAGCAGGCTGCTTCGCTGATGTCTGGGTGCCTTTTAAAAGGCAACAAGATTCTATCCTGCGGCAACGGAGGCTCACTGTGTGATGCCACTCACTTCGCGGAAGAACTAACCGGCCGCTATCGCTTAAACAGAAAACCCTTGGCGGCCATTGCGATGAATGATCCGGCTTATCTCACCTGCGTGGGGAACGATTTTTCTTTTGAAGATACCTTCTCTCGCTATGTGGAAGCGATCGGGAACAGAAACGACGTCCTCTTGGCGATCAGTACCAGCGGTAATTCGGAGAACGTGGTGCGATGTGCCTCAAAAGCGAAATTGATGGGGATGAAGGTGGTGGCCCTGACAAGAGAAGGGGATAACCTACTTAAGCAGGTCTCGGATGTTACGATTGCGAGTCCTGAGACTCCCTTTTCTGACCGAATACATGAAATTCATATTAAGGTTATCCATATCCTGATTCAGCTGATCGAAAATAAAATGGGATACTGAGGTGATTGTAGATTATGCTCCAACAATCTATATTTCAAACTCTCTTTTCTGCTTGCGAATCTTTACTGCGCTTCCGAAGGACTGGGTTCGGTTGTCCGCGGTTCGTTCAACAAAGAGGCGTTAAGCAAACTGCTGAAACTGAAACCCAGTCGGGAAGTTTTGCTGACACAGACGGTGGGCTGGCCAGAATAATGTCTCTATAAATCTTCTTTATTTAACTCCTGTATTTACAACAAGCGGGCAAGGCATCATATGTTGCCTTGTCCGCTTTGTATTTGTCTGTATCGTGACCAGCTTTGGCTACGTTCTTCGCTACGTCATCGACCGATGTCTTTTTGGGATCGTAATTTAAATGCAATACTTCTTTCTCTATCTCCCAGCTCGCAAAAGAAACCCCTTCCACTTCCTTTGCCGCTTTTTCAATGCGGTCTTTACACATTTCACAGCTGCCTTTTACATTCAACATGGCATGTTCTTCATGAGCCTCGCTGGACGTCATATGATCCGAATCCATATGTCCCATTTCAGTGTGCGCGGCACCTGATTCCATGTGTTCCATTTCATTATTTGGTGCTGCATTGTTCTTGCCTGATGATCCTGAGTTGCAGGAAATGAACAAGAGCGTACTTAGTGCGAATGTTGCTAAAATTGTTGTCTTCATCTTTGTTACAGTTTAAAATTTGAATAAATTGATTATTTATCTCTGTATTTGCAGCAGGCAGGCAATGCATCGTATGTTGCCTTGTCGGCCTTGTATTTGTCTGTATCGTGTCCGGCTTTGGCAATGGCTTTGGCAACGGCATCAGCCGATGTCTTTACCGGATCGAAATTAAGATGCAACTGTTTTGTCTTGATATCCCAGCTTGCAGAAGTGACACCACTAACCGATTTTGCTGCTTTCTCAATGCGATCCTTGCACATCTCGCACAAACCCTGTACTGTCAGCATCGCATGTTCCCCGCCCTCTTCGTTGTTCATCATGCTGCGTTTCCCTGCCAGCTGGGCACTGGCATCGATGGTGAACGCACCGTTGGTCACGATTTCATCTCCGTCGTTGAGTCCGGACAATACCACATATGTTTCTCCCAGCGACGGGCCCAGTTCAATTTCCCGAAGCAGGAAGGCGGGTGTTTCGGTGTCAGGTTGTTTCACATAAACGATAGAACGCTTACCGGTCCATAGGATGGCCGACTTAGGAATAACAACCTCATTGTTGTATTGTTTAAG
>JAAZDA010000074.1 GCA_012512995.1 Clostridiales bacterium
CATATTAAGGATATAGCTCAGATTATGAGCATAATCCTAACTAAATTAGTTCCAGTTTATTGACACGTACAATGAAGCAAGCCATCCTATAGGCAAATGACCTACAAGGGCGGCTTGCTTTTATTCTGTAATATTGACGCTGACGCCGGATTTGAATTCGACGGTGAACTTATCCGCATAGACGGTGATCTTCTGGATGAGCTTCCAGACATCAGCTTCGTCAAATTCTGTAATGTTCGTTTCCTGCTTTCCGATGAAGTCCTGCAGCTCTTTGATCCGGTTCATGGTTTCGGTACGCCTATGGTCATCAACCTCAGAGTCTTTCTTCATCTTCTGGAGCCGGAGAATCTCGTCGGTCAGGGCATCGTAGTTTCTCTGATTGCCGACTGCTTTGACGAGCTCCTTCTGCAGTTCTTCCAATCGAGCCTGAATGCCGTCAGGTGAAAGTGTATCGGTCATCACAACGGCTCTGGCGATGTTTTCCTGCAACTGTTTCAAGAAGACCTTTCTGCTGCTTAGGATCTGGTTCAGCGCCTTTACTGTTACTTCTTCGAGGACGGTTTCATTGACTGTTCGGTTGGTGCAGTTCATGTCGGCATCGGTAGGTTCTAACCTGCTGATGCAGCGCCAGACGATGGATTTGCGGCCATGATTATTCCAGTGGATACGGCGGTAGAGTTCTCCGCATTCGCCGCAGACAATGATCTGTGCAAAGCAGTGATTGCAGGAGTAGGTACGTTTCCTGCCGGATGGGCTTTTGTGAACTACCCGGCGGCGGACAAGCTCTTCCTGTACCTGCATGAATAGCTCTTTCGGAATTATGGCTTCATGGTCATCTTCAACGTAGTACTGGGGAACTGTGCCGTTGTTCCTGATCCGCTTCTTGGTAAGGAAGTCTGTCGTGTAGGTCTTTTGCAGCAGGGCATCGCCCATGTACTTCTCATTTCTGAGGATCTTGTTGATGGTACTTGTGTGCCATTTTTCTTTACCGGCACCGGTGAGAATGCCATCGGCTTCAAGCCCAGCGGATATTTTATCCATGCTGGAACCCTCAAGGTACTCACGGTAAATGCGTTTTACAACTTCAGCCTGCTCCGGATCAATGACAAGCTTTCCATCATTGTCCTTGACAATATCGCTTGATAACGACAAATCCATTCAAAAGTCAAGTTACTGATGTTGACTATTGAATTGATATATCACATAATATCATTCAAAAGTCAAGGATGGAGGTGGAACAATGAATATCAATCAGACGATTTATGATGAAATTAAAAAGAACAATAATATGATAACCACGTCTCAAGTGCTTTCATTAGGATATTCAAAACAACTGCTGACGAACTATGTAAAAGAAGGATTGCTTGAACGATGCCGACATGGTGTCTACACGCTTCCAAATGCTGTGCATGATGATATGTATACATTAATGCTGCGCTCTGAAAAAATTGTTTTTTCACATGATACAGCATTGTTTTTGAATGGATTATCAGAACGAACACCATTTGTGCATACAGTTACGATTTCAAGTAATGCAGCACTGCCCAATTCTCTGAGAGGTGAATGCGTTTGCTTTTATGTGAAGCCGGAGTTGCATGATATTGGAATTATAGAAAAAAAAACGACATTCGGAAACTTTGTCAGATGCTATAACATGGAGAGAACAATTTGCGATTTTTTAAGATGCCGTAATCGCTGTGACGAAGAAACGGTTATTAGTGCTATCAAAAATTATGCTTTGTATGATAAAAAAGATTTAAATCTCCTGTCGGTATATGCGAAGCAGTTCAAGGTTGCAAAAGAATTGAAAAAATATCTGGAGGTGTTGCTATGAGTTCAAAAGCAATGTATATTGCAAGTGAAAAAGGGTCCATTGAAATAATTGAAAAAGGGTCCACTAGGGGTTGCTGTTTTTGATCCAATTGAGTGTTTCTTCGAAGCGATGGCTATTCTCTCTGGACATATCAAGGATATGTGCTTTGTGCGCCAATCTGTCGACAATGGCACCCGTAATCATGGTGTCTTTAAAGATCTCCACCCACCGCTCAAACACCAGATTGGTGGTAATGATGATGGACCCTTTATCGCTTCTGTTAGACAGCAGATTAAAGAGTATTTCACAGCCAGCCTGGTCAAATGAGATGTAGCCGAGTTCATCGAGAATCACGAGATCAAACTTTTCGAATTTACGTTTGTAAATGGTCAGCTGATTCTGGCTCAATGCTTCTTTGAGCTCAATAATGAGGTTGGGTACAGAGGTGAAGAGCACGGACATGCCGGCAAGGCAGGCCTTCATGCCTAATGCAATGGCATAGTGTGTTTTTCCAGCTCCGGGCGCCCCGATGAGGATAATGTTCTCTTTGTTTTGGATAAACTGGAGGGACTCCAGTTCCTTAAACTTAGCTGAAAAATCCGAATTGTATTTAGTTCGGTCAAAATCCTCCAGGTACTTCTTCAAAGGGAATTTTGCGGTGCGGATGCGCCTTTTGGTGCTGTTCTCACTGCGGCGTTCCAGCTCGTTTTTTAACAGGGTTTCCAGAAAAGCCTCGTAATCCATATTGGTGTGCCGTGCCTCTTGGGCGGTGGTTTTGTAGTTATCCCTGATATAGGAAAGCTTCATGGTAGATGCCAGTTGTTCAATGTTCATGTTACTTCACCAGCCTTTCCCACTAAGGCGCTGTACTTAAGCAGCTGATTGTGGGTGATTTGCTGGGGATGTACGCCAATTTTCACCATTCCTAAGGCCAACATCTCAACTTTGGAAACACCTTTGCCTCTGAACATTTCTAACAATTCCTCCAGAGGTAGATCCTTATGCTTTCTTAACAGGTCTATGAACTGTCTTGGACGCGTACAGTAGTGTAAGTCGTAGATTTCTTTTAAGGCAGGGATGCTTTTCAGCGCTAGTGAGTTGCGAATGGCACCGGGCTTCTTGTACAGCGTATCCAGATAATGAAAGATATCCACCTGCATCTGCCGCTGCCCCTCCATTCGCCTGTGGGTACACACTTTAACCGAGGATGCATATATGACAATCTCCATGGCGTATTTTTTTACCGTAACCTTTTTACCCACCAGGTATTCCGGAACAGAGTAAAAGTTGTTATCTACGCTGATAAAGCTGTAGCTGTTCACTTCATTCTCACTGATTTGCGCCAATTCTAGAGGCGGTTTCCACGAAAGAAGAGTTTGCTTTTCCTCCTCTATCCGGCTGTTCCTGTTCATCACTTCCAGCCTGCTCTCCATATATTCTCTGGCATCTTCCAGGGTTAAAAACTGATACCGCCCGGCAAAGATACGGTTACGCAGGATTTTGACACTGCTTTCGACATAGCCTTTTTCATTGCCGCGGAAACAGTTGGTTACGTTAATAGAAAAACCATAGTAGAGTGCCAGTTTGACTAAGTCCTCGTTCAGTTCTTTTTCATTCCGGCCGATGAAACGGCTCACAACATTGCGC
>JAAZDA010000075.1 GCA_012512995.1 Clostridiales bacterium
CCTTAAGCATGGAGCGGCGGCTTACCCGGGGGACAGCGAAGATGATTTCGAGGATGCTGATCCCAAAGCATGGAATGATGATAAATTCAGGGCTGAGCTGCTCATAATAGACGGCGCAGAAAAAGAAATGCCGGAAGATGCTGATGAGTCGGAGCACGATGCCGACGCAAATGACACAGGTGACGGGTGCGACAATACGAATGACAGCGACGGGCCGCTTTCTCCGAAAGAGCTCGGCAGCCGCAGGTGCGAAGCTCTGGCGATAGCTCAGCGGATCCACAGGCTGGTCAGTGAAGAGTATGTGACGGATCCGGAAAGCGGAGAGCTGCGGCATGTGAAATTCGGAGATATTGTGATACTTCTGAGAGCCCTGAACGGCTGGGATGACGAATTCCGCGAGGTCTTCGAGCGCGAGGGAATACCCTGCTATGTCACATCGAGGACGGGGTATTTTGCGGCGGATGAGATAAGGACTGTGCTACAGTTCCTGCGCGTGCTCGACAATCCCAGACAGGACATACCGCTGTACGGCGTGATGAGAGGGTATTTCGGAGGATTCAAAGAGGACGAGATCGCCCTTGTCCGCGCCAGGAAGAAAGATACAGATCTCTACGAGGCACTTGCAGCCTGCGCCGGAGTGAACGTACTGCACGCTGCAGATGATACTGACACCACGATCACTGATACCGGCAGTGCGAAGCAGGAAGAGAACACTGTATCAGACATAGATACTGCGCTCAGCGATAAGTGTTCGCATTTTATGGAAATGATCGCGACCTGGCGCAGCAAACTGTCTTACCTCAGTATACATGAGCTGCTTGAGGAAGTTTTTACGAAGACAGGGTATGAGGATTACATTCATGCCATGCCTGCCGGAACTCAGAGGGGCGCAAATCTGCGGCTCTTCATGTCGATAGCTGCGGATTTTGAGAAGACAAAATACACCAGCCTCTTTCATTTCCTCAGGTATATCGACGAGATGCACCAGCGCGATGTTGACATGGGCGAAGCCAACACACTCGATGAAAATGCCGACGTGGTGCGCATCATGACGATCCACAAGAGCAAGGGACTGGAATTTCCGGTCTGCTTTGTTTCGGGCCTGTCAAAACAAATGAATATGCGGGATACGACAGCAGCCATACTCTGTGATAACGAAAGAGGCATAGGGATCGACTGGTGCGATACAAAGGATCGCGTCAGAAGCGGTACATTCCGCAAAGCGGTGATCTCTGAGATGATCCGAAGGGACAGCATAGGCGAAGAACTCCGTGTACTGTACGTCGCGATGACGAGAGCCAAAGAGAAGCTCATCATGACAGGTTACAGCAAGGATTATGAGGCAACTCAGAGCAGGAGAGAGATGCGCGTCATGGCCGCGGCAGGTGCCGCTCCTACAGGCAGGCTTCCTGTGTCAATGATAGAATCGTCAAGAAATTATTATGATCTGGTAATGAACGCTCTAATGATGAACGAGGAACTGAAAGAGGCCATTCCTGTTCTGATACGATCAGTCAGCGCAGATGATCTTGAAATATCAATGGCGGTTGATCAGGACGGACTTCTAAACAAGAAAATGACACTCGGCACCATAGAGCAGAAAGTCATGAGTGACGGTATAAGGGCACTCCCTGACAGCAGGCTGGCGGGGGATCTGGAGAAGCGTTTCAGCTGGCGCTATCCTCATGAGAGCCTTAAGGGACTTATCACCAAGACGACTGTAACTGAGATCAAAAAGCATTATGATGAGGCTCTCTGGGATGAGGACAGAGCTGCTGCAGCGGCGTCGGACGGACTGAATATTTATGAGGATACCCGGAATAACAGCAGGGGCGGCAGTGCAGGTAAGATATCGGGCGCATCAAGAGGCACTGTCATTCATCGCTGCATGGAAATATTCGATTATAAGGAGTTCCCTGATCCGGGCACTGTGAGCGCGGCACAGTTTAAGGAGTGGCGGGGCAGGCAGCATGATGCCGGGCAGTTTACAGATGGAGAAGTGGCAGAGCTTAAGTCATCTGTCATACTTCCCTTCCTTCATTCTGCTATTGCAGCCAGGATGGCAGCAGCGGATTCACTTGGCCTTCTTCGAAGGGAGCAGCCATTCGTAATGGGCATAGATGCAGACAGAGTGAGTAAGGAGTACCCTGCCGATGAAACTGTTCTGATCCAGGGAATAATTGACGCTTTCTTTATTGAGGAAGGTAAGATAGTGATCGTGGATTACAAGACTGATCATGTGAAAACCCCTGAAGAGCTCATAAAAAGATACAGGATCCAACTGGACTACTACGGCGAAGCACTGGGCAATATGCTGAAAATGGAAGTTGGCGCAAAAATTCTGTGGTCTTTTGCACTTGAAAAAGAAATTATGCTGTAAAATTACTGTAAAGGAGTTTTGACTGAATTGATGAAAATCAGGTACGCTTTATTTGACCTCGACGGGACGCTCACAGCGTCAGCACCCGGAATCACAAGATCTGTTCAGTATGCTCTGTCAAAACTGGGGATAGAGGAACCAGACCTGGCAAAACTTGAGGATTTTGTGGGACCTCCGCTCAGCTATAGTTTTGACAGACACTATCATCTGTCTGAATCTGATATAGTTAAGGCAGTGGAATATTTCAGAGAGCGTTACGCTGTTACAGGGATATTCGAAAATGACCTTTATCCCGGAATAGATGAGATGATGAGGGAAGCCTCACGCTGCGGTGTACATACGGCTGTTGCCTCGAGCAAACCGGAAGAACATGTTTTGACGGTGCTGAAGCATTTTAATATAAGTCAGTATTTCGATGTGATATGTGGTTCGAAGTTCGAGAGGGAAGCTGACGGTGTAGTAAGACCAAGCGACAAGAGCGAGATAGTCCGCAGGGCACTTGATTATTTTGAGAAGGAAGATCCTGATTACAGGGAGCACGCTGTGATGGTCGGAGACAGAAGTTACGACATCGAGGGCGCGCTGAGCAACAAAGTGTTTCCTGTGGGTGTAACATATGGGTACGGTCCGCGTGAGGAACTTGTTGGTTCCGGCGCACGGTTTATAGCTGATAATGTGGAAGAACTGGAGAAATTCCTGACAACGGGATCGATCTGATTTTTGAAACGGACAATCAAGCCTATGGGGAGGCGGGATATGCTTTATGTTCTTACATATATTGAAATCGATGTTTTCTGTCTGCTTTTTCTGGCACACATACTTCTCAAAACTCAGGGATTCAGCGGCACGGAGCAGGAAGTCCTGACTTTCAAAAAGGTCATTTATCTGTCTATGGGAATACTTCTGTCAGATATCCTTTGGATGATGACGGAAAACGGTATTATTGAACGACAGATGGCACTCGATTATATATTGAATATTATTTATTATGTTCTGATGACCGTTATGGCGTTCTACTGGCTCAAGTATATAGATCTTCGTCTTCACTGGAAACACATGATGAAGAATGATTTCTTCCGCAATCTTTTTCTGTCAGCTCCGATCATGGTGTCAATGGTGCTGTGCATGGCGTCAATTGGTACCGGCTGGGTCTTTACAATTACTGACAACTGCAAATATGAAAGAGGCTCCTTATATTTCCTCCAGATACTGATGACCGGTGGGTATTTGCTCGCGGCAATATATCATGCTCTGTATCTGACGGCGCATTCCAGACAGAAGCTCAGAGTTCACAATGCACGCGTGCTTGCCTTTTCAATTGCTCTGCCGATAATCGGACAATTGGCAGAACTTGCAGTGCCTGGACTGCCCATAGTCCTTCCGGCAATTACATTGTCACTCAGCGTTGTCTTTGCTGACCTGCAGGAGCAGCAGGTCTCGACTGACGTACTGACAGGCCTTAACAACAGACGCCGGACAGATGAATACTTCCAGATGATTGCTTCTGAAACGGCCAAAGAGCAACGGGTGTATTTCTATATGGCGGATCTTAATCACTTCAAAGATATCAACGATCATTACGGACACATAGAGGGCGATAATGCACTGATAATTACGGCAAAAGCTTTGATGGAAGTGAGCGGTGAAAGGGACGCATTTGTTTCAAGGCTGGGAGGCGATGAATTCTGTATTATCTGGCATCTTCCGGAGAATACAGGACCTCAGGTGATTGTCTGTGATGTGCAGGAAGAGTTGAAGAGACAATGTGAACTTGTGGGGACACCGTATCAGTTATCAATAAGTTTTGGCTATTCCACTTTCCAGAATGACAGCGATTCCATGGAGGAGCTGAAGGGAAAAGCTGATAAGATGCTATATGAGAATAAAAAGATCGCACACGGATGCAGGTCAAATTAAAAAACGAAACTTTTGACCACGACATGGAGGACAATGGGAAAGAACGACGGATCTGGAGGAACTTTCATAGCACGTGTCTGGTACATCA
>JAAZDA010000076.1 GCA_012512995.1 Clostridiales bacterium
CGGTACTACTATATATCCATACCTGCTGCGAAGAAGTCAAGCATTATCGTCTTATGAAGCCTTGAACAAATTGTGTCTGTCGGGATCCTGCAGAATCAGCTTTTTCAGCTTCTCATACACAGTCTCACGGGCATCCGCGCCTGCGGCAGCCTCCACGATATAGGTCGTGTCTCCGATGGTCTTTTCCATGAACGTTACTTTCTTATCTTCCATAATCATTTTCCTCCGGCGGTGAGTGTCAGAGCCTTTACAGCCTCGCGGCGGATAAGCTTTGCGTCCAGAAATACAAAGGACAGATAAGCAATCTGATTGTAGACGGCATATTTTTCCACCAGAGGGCGGACGGTGAGCGGCTTGCGTTCGATAATCCAGTAATAGCTCATATCGCCGAAGATGACCGGGCTTTTGCCGCTGTCCGGGTTTGGCATATAGTTGGAAATAACGACCTTGTGGCCGAGAATCGTATCATCAGTGCTGCGCCAGAGGTAATTGCCCGCACTGTCCTTGAGCGTCCTCAGATGAAGCGCTGTGCTGTCGTTCATCATCCAGACGGCATTCTTCCGGTATTCGCTGTCCACAGAGAAGAACAGCGTGATGATATCGTCAGTGGTGATTGCGGCGGTGGTCACTCCTGTCTTGGCTCCTGCAGCCGCATCGAGAATGCCTGTCGGCATATTTACTCCGGTGCCGTTTACAAAAGCGTCTTCCTCGGCAAAGCCAAAGTTCCGGGCAAGGCGTGAAACGAGATAGTCCTCAAAGCTGAAAGACGCGTCACAGACAAAGTCCGAATCAAGCCTCACGATGTTTGCCAGCTTATGGCTGCCTACTTCGTGCTGAGTAAAATCGCCGATACCTTGAAAGACAGGAATTTCCCCGCCCTCCGTAACCCATGCGGCAATATCATCGGAATCTTTCGCAAGAATTCGATAATCGCCCCGATAGGCTTTGATGACCGTGGCAAGGGAGCGGAAAATGCTCTGCTTTTCCAGTTCCTTTGTAAATCCGGCCTGTGTGGCATCCGGAAGCGAATAAGTACCTGTGGTGCTGTCGCGTCCTGCGTCAAGCTTTACCTCCGCGCCCTTGTTGCCGCGCATGGCATTCCAGAATTCTTTCTCGTAACCGATGTCTCCGGTCATATTTGTATAGTTGTTCATAGTCATAACCTCCATTAGTTTTTTCCGCAGTTCCTGCATTCGTACAGGAACAGGTCATTGTAGTTCAGCGGCGTTCCGCATACCGAGAGCGTCTGTCCGCACTTCGGGCAGACAACATCATAGGCAAGGGAATCATTCCAGCGCATTTCATGCTTTGAATGCAGGCGGTAGCGATTGCTGCCTTCGTCCGTCAGCCAGAAGTCATAGATCTCGCTGACGAATTCCTCTGTATTTCCAGAATACATTGGGCTTTTTCTGGTTCCGTTCTTGACGGCATTTCTTAATGGATAAACAGTTTTCATGGTGAAATCCTCCTTTGATTTTGGGGTTAATTACCCGTTTGAATACGCTTTTTTGCGTGCGAGAGGGGGCGCCGTTTTCCGCAACATTTACCGCAGAGATTTGACCCGCCCCTCCTGGTCTTATTCCATCTGTTCTTTCACAAGTTGCATCCCGCGACTGCTACAGAACTTTATTGCTTCATCGAAGTTTCTGAAATAGATCTGAGAGAAGCCGTACTCTACCATCCAAGGCAGAGGCGCGTCGTTCCTGCTTTTCATAACAAGCACAGGCTTTCCGTCACGGCGCTTTCTCACCTGAATGCCGTCATAATGGTTAGTGCTGAAATCAGACGCTTTAGCGAGCAGCGGAAACTCCCCGTTCTTCTCGGTGATGCCTATTGGAATCAATCTCATGATGTTGTCCTCCTTCCTTCGTCAGTGGGTGTGTCAGTCGAGACAGTCATTTCATAAACTTCTATATATAGAGATTTGACTTAAGAATCGCCTATAATAGTTTTTATATACGACTGACACGACCGTCACACGAGTGGTTTTGCTTCGGGTAAAAATTCAGGCTTCAGGCGCAGACCGCAAACGATACGTCCCGCCCTTGTCCGCTTGCGTGTGTACCCGGCAAACTCCACGGCGGTATAGAAATCTGTGGTGCTTCTGGTGTAATCGCCCGCCCTCTGACAGAAATATCTGTACTGGGTATAAAGGTCTCCTGATGCGGTGGTATATTCGTTTCCGATATCACAGCACTCATCAATAAAGTTGCCGAGCCAGTCGCTGTTCTCACGATATGCGCTCGTAGCAGCTTTGACGCATTCCGGCTGTTCGATATGAAAGCCAGCGTCGATGACTGCCTTCGCGCCTTCGATGATCCATGAGAGAATTGCTTCTCCGGCGTTTTCAAACAGGTAGTCGGCATAGTTCTTGTGATCGCCGTTTCCTTCAATCCTTGCGCTAAATGGTACAACGATGAGCCTGCGCCAAGTGCCGGGATCATTGGCTCCGACCTTTGGCAGATGGTTCGTATAAAGGATGAGCGTGTGACAGGGCGTGAAGCTGAACGGATCTTTATATTTTTTCTCCGCATAAATCTCGTCCGTGGAACTGAGCTGCTTTGCAACAGAGGTATTGAGCCTCAGCCCTTCTTCCAGTTCAGCGGCGAACAAGGCTCTGACACCATTCGTCTCAGCCAGCTCCGGTTTAACGTTTCTGCGGCATCCGACCGTCAGTGCGTCTGCGGATATGTGGCCGCTGTAGGAACCGAGGACTCTTGCGATGGAATTCCAGAACGTGGACTTGCCATTCCTACCTTCGCCATAAGCAATAATGAGTGCTTCGATATAGACATGACCGATGGCGCAAAGTCCGGCGATCCGCTGAACATAGGATTTCAGCTCCGTATCTCCACAGAAGAACACATTAAGGGCGTCCTCCCAGATATCCGCTCCTTTGATTCCCGGAGCAACGGCAGTACACTTCGTGATGAAGTCCTCCGCCCGGTGAGGCAGTTTACCGTCTGCGCCTTTTCTGAGATCGACCGTGTAATCCGACGTGTTCAGAAGGAATCCATCCTTGTTCAGTTCGTGGTGATCGATCTCGACCATAGGTCGGGCTTCTTTCAGAGCCGCCGTCAGATACTTGGAATCACGGCGTTTGATGACGAATGCCCTGTAGGAAATGGCTCCGGTATTGGCGTAATATGCCTTCAGCTGTTCCTCGTTCATGTACTGGGCGGCATTCTTGCCATGTTCCGCGACAACAGCGTCCGCTCCGGTCGTTTCCATATATTTTTCCGTATCAGCGATATGCTTCTCCGCTTCTTTCAGCTGCGCGTCCGTAAACTCATCAAGCGCCGCCTGCGCTCTGGGCTTTGATTCCTCCCAGTAGACGCCGTTGTAGACGATGTAATCCGTTGCCGGGGAATACCGGACATAGTCGCGGCAGAACTTGGCGAAAGCATACGCCTGACCGAGATCTGAATAGTCCGCAGGTTTTCTCGGAGTGGGATTGTTGTAATCCTCTGGCGGTATGTATCCGTCCTGCTGAGAAACCTTGCCGCCAAACTTTATGGCGCTGCTCCAGATTGTCTGAAGTTCCTTTGGATCAAGCGGAGGATTGCAGGCCGCAGCTTTCTCGGCGAATCTGCGCTTGGCTTCATTGGTATCGCCGTAGCGTTTGATGATCCTCCCGGCAATACGGGACATAGTGCTGTTGCGCTGACCTTCGGGGATAACCTCATCGAAATCCGGCTTCTCGGCTGGTGCTGTTATCGGCTCCTGTTCAGTTGCCTGCGTTTTCATAAATTCACTCAGATTCATCTTTGGCACCTCCGTGGTATTCAGCTACAGGACTTTTTACACCGAAGAAGAATCTGGCCGAATCCTTGGCATTCATATCAAAATACGGGAAGAATGCGATGACTGAATCTTTCAGGCTGCGGTAAGCGTTGCTGTCCGTAACAGGCTCGATGGGAAAAATCACATGGAACCTCGGCCTCGGACTATACTTGTTTTTCTGCTTCATGTGGTGCCTGCTGTAGATGACGAAGAACGGCACTCCGGGAAATGCTTGCTCAACATCTGCGGGCGTTACCCATTCGGTAGGATCTTCTGAGTGGTCGTTGTCGCAGTCGAACGGCAGACAATTGGAATTGAGAAAATCGTCGATTGCCCTGTGGCTGTTACGATACTCGGCAAAGACCTGATCGTAACAGGCGGCAGCTTTCAACTCGTCTGCCGATGTGATGATGTGCTTGTCGGGATAGCATGTATTGAGCGGATTATCCCTGCAATTTGCCGTATAGATGGTGATAGGCTTCATTCGGGCGTCCTCCTTTCATAAGATTTGTTCATGACGTTTTGCATCCTTTCTGAGAACATCAAGTCCTTCACTATACGGAGAAAAACAGGCTGTTTTGTACAGGTGATTTTCAAAAATGTTTCTTGAATTTTTTCTTTGCCGCCTCCAGTGATTCCCGGACAGCATTGACTGTGGCGCCTTCTGCAGCAGCGATCTCACGGAGCGTCATGCCGTCCGCCTTCATGGTGAGCCGCCGAAGCTGAACATCCGTCAGGCAGGAAAGCGTATCGTTGATATGCCGCTGTTTCTCCTTGCGGGCGAATACTTCTTCCGGCGTCAGGCGGTACGCAAGGGAATCGCCCTCATACTGCATGGCCTCGATGTGATAAGGGCAGTGGTAGCGTTCCTTGCGGTCGGCATTTGCCATCTCCCGGTCATTATCCAGAATGTAGGCGGCAGTTTCTTCTGTGACCTCCACCAGCACAGTGGAACCGTCCTCCAGTCTGTAATTGATAAACATATCCGTTCCTTTCCGCCTGAACGGAAAAGAGCCGGAATGCATAAGGGCGGCTGAATAAAAGAGCCTGATTACATAAAAGGTCGCAGTTATCCAGAGGTACCGATAGTCTTTCTGCGTAAAATGCAAAAGCAGACTATATGTATCCCGGCCCTATACGTAATCAGGCTTTCGATATTTTGTTTGGAGGAGTTACCTTCCTCTGTTTCTTACCGGGAAAATCAACCCCTCTTACTTCCCTCTGGAGATAAGCTGACGATTTGAGCGGATATTTGGACAAAAAAATATCCCCTGCCGGAGGGCAGAGGAGTTGATAGATGATAAAAACAAGCAGTAATAGTTGGTTGTATGGTAGAATTGTTCATAAAATCGTGCTATAATAATGCTATATTATTGAAATGCATTTGCAAAGGAGATGCAAGATGAATTTTCCCGGAGAAATTAAAAAAATAAGGCAATCCTTATTTATGACGCAAGAAGACTTTGCAAAGGAAATCGGCGTGGCTTTTTCTACTGTAAACCGTTGGGAAGGTGGAAAATCCAAACCTAATCTTAATGCAATGAAAAATATAAAAGAGTTTTGTTTCAAGCACGATATTGATTTTTCTGCTGCCAATGAGGCATGGCTAAACTATAAGTCGGAGGTGTAACGAAAGTGATTGATAAAATTAATATGACCGAAGAAGAAATAAAACTAAATTACATTACTCCGTCTATTACAGATAAATGGTCGATGTCCTGTATTCGCATGGAGTTCCTTGTCGCACCCGGTCGCATCATGCTTGATGGTAAGAAAGCAAAGCGAAAGGATGCCAGTCGTGCAGACTATGTATTGTTTTATAAGGACACAAGTACGTGGTTTCCGCTGGCTGTTGTAGAGGCCAAGGATAATACTCATTCCCCATTTGGCGG
This sequence comes from Clostridiales bacterium, assembly GCA_012512995.1. Classification (GTDB taxonomy): domain Bacteria; phylum Bacillota; class Clostridia; order Lachnospirales; family Lachnospiraceae; genus CAG-791. The sequence goes on from JAAZDA010000076.1 coordinate 5,676, forward strand.
TATGCCACAGGCAATCCGTTATGCAAAAGCGATGAAAGCTCCGTTTGCATTTTCCTCTAATGGAGATAGTTTTGTTTTTCATGATATGGAGACGGGTGTTGAAATCAAAGATATTGCTTTGGATGCCTTTCCGTCCCCAGACGAATTATGGAGCAGATATCGTGCAGATAATACGGATTTTACAGATTCCGAAGCATCGCTCTTAACCACACCATACCATTACCAGAAGGGATTCAGCAAAGAACCACGCTATTATCAGTGGATTGCCATTAACCGTGTGCTTGCTGCCATTGCCCGTGGTGACAAACGTATGCTGATTGTCCTTGCAACAGGAACAGGCAAAACAATGGTGGCCTTCCAGATTATTTGGAGACTGCTACAAGCCAAAAAGGTACGCCGTGTTCTTTTCCTTGCTGATCGCGATATTCTGGTTAGTCAGCCTTTCTCTGATGATTTTTCTCCGCTCGGCTCACGTATGACCCGAATAAGCAAGCGGGAAATGGACACGACCCATGAGGTCTATTTGTCGTTGTATCACCAGATGAAAAATGGCGAGGAGAATTTCTATACTGCCTATGATCGCGATTTTTTCGATTTAATCATTGTAGATGAATGTCACAGAGGCAGTGCTGATGAAGAAAGTTCATGGCATGAAATACTGGAATACTTTGATTCTGCCATTCAAGTAGGAATGACCGCCACCCCCAAGGAAACAGAGGAAACTTCCAACATTGAATATTTTGGAGAACCCGTTTATACATATAGTTTGAAGCAAGGCATTGATGATGGATTTCTTGCACCATATAAAGTAATTCGTGTCAATTTGGACATTGACGTGAATGGATTCCGTCCGTATCCCGGAATGCTTGATATCAATGGCGAACCTGTTGAAGACCGGCTGTACGAACAAAAGGACTTTGACCGCATTCTTGTAGTGGAAGAACGCACAAAGGCTGTGGCAAAGCGTGTATCTGACTTTTTGAAAGAGACAGACCGCTATGCGAAAGCCATTATCTTCTGCGAGGATATTCCTCATGCGGAGCGTATGCGCCATGCTTTGGTTAATGAAAACAGCGATCTTGTTGCAGAGGAACCTACCTACATTGTGCAGATTACCTCTGGCTCAGATGATATGCGTTATCTGGAATACTTCACAGACCCACATGAAAAATACCCAGTCATAGCAGTTACAAGCCGTCTGCTGAGTACAGGTGTAAATACGCAGACCACTAAACTCGTTGTTTTGGACAGAACCATTGGCTCTATGACTGAATTCAAGCAAATTGTAGGTCGAGGCACCCGTGTCCGCGAGGACTGCGATAAATTGTACTTCACTATCATGGACTTTCGCAAAAACTATGTGAAGTTTGCAGATCCGGAATTTGATGGTGATCCTGTGAAAATCAAGGATGTCGGCGAGACCGATGATTTCGGCGATGATGATGCCGACACTATGGATAATGGCGGAGAACCCGATTCCAGTGATGACAGTTTTGAAAATGGTGATGGTGACAACGGCAATGATGGCTCTGGTGATGATAGCGGCAATGGTGATGAATCTGGACGCAAGAAAAGAAAGCGTTACACGGTCAATGGCGTCACTGTGCGAATTATAGATGAAAAGGTCGAATATTTGGATGCTAACGGAAACCTTATAACAGTTTCTATTATTGACTATTCCCGCAATAATCTACGCAGGCTCTATCCTTACTATGAGGAATTCCGTAAAGTATGGCTTGCTCAGAAGAAGAAGCAGGAATTGCTCAACCAGCTTTTGGCGGATGGTGTTTTCATCGACTATGTAAAAGAAACTATCCCGGAGGCTCATGTGGACGAGTACGATGTGCTTTCTTATATTGGATACGAAAAAGAACCTTTAACCAAGGAAGAACGCATCGACCACATTCTTGTTTCAGGTTATCTGGATAAATTTAGCAAAGAAAATCAAGACATCATCCGATTGCTCCTCGAAGCCTATCGGGAGCATGACATTGATGAATTGAAGAATATCCGCATTCTGAATATGCCTGAGTTTATACACATCGACAAACCAACGGAGATTGTTCGTAGCTTTGGCGGCAAGGAAAATTACACCAATACAATAAACGAAATCGAGCAGCAAATATATTCCGCTTGATAATATGGAGGACTTATGGCATTAGGAAATTTAGTAAAACAATGGGAAACCATTATGCGTGATGATGACGGTGTCAACGGAACTGTGCAGGTGCTGTCGCAGTTGGTTTGGATGCTGTTCTTAAAGGTATATGACATCAAGGAAGATATGTGGGAACTGTATGAGGATAACTTTACCAGTGC
>JAAZDA010000077.1 GCA_012512995.1 Clostridiales bacterium
ACCGGCTTCGTCTTTGAAACGATATATACAACCGGCTCACCGTTTTTAGAATCATAGCGATAGAGAAAATCACGCTCCTTATCAGGATCTCCTATGAAAAATCCCCACACTGCCTGATGAATAGCATATGAGCTTTCAAACAGGTCAAGCATCTCCGGATTACTCCAGACATCCTGACGCGGAACTGCACGTGAAAGAAACATTAGACACCTCCTCGACAGAAAGTGGTCCGCTTCACACGACGGGGGCCAAACTGCCACATCGTTCTCGACTTGGGCTCATCACGGAAAACCTCCTCGGTAAAAGAGGCGAGCTTCCACTCCCCTTCAAACAAAAACTGTCCGCTCCGGTCCTCTTCCTTAAACGTGCGGGGATACACAAACAGCCTCCCCTCACTCGAATATTTCGCAGAATCGCCGTAAAACGAAGCCTTACAAACAGCCTGCATAGGATCCCCGGCTGACACGATCTGCGGCTGCATCGGCCGTGACAAGACGCATGACTTCCGCCCGAGATACGGAACAAACACCGGCTCACACAGAGCGTCACATATATGCGACAAATCAAACGGCACGGAAGCAGAGTTCTTCACCCACACTACTGCAGTATAAATTACATCACAAATATAATCCCGATACGTCAGAGTAGTCTCCATATCCTTCACCGGAATCGAAAGTTCACGCTGACGATTCATCATATATCCTGATCCGTACTCCTTTTCTTTATTCTGCGGAGCTGACTGAACGGTATGAAAATCCCGGATACGGGTACCCCTTCCCTCCAAAGCAACCGCAAAGCCGTAGGAATCCGCCATACGTGAAAGTAGCTCTGCCTCATCACGCCGTACGCCAAGAGCCGCGCCAAGCAGACCAAGAAGAGCCGACTTCGTCGGGTGAGTCAGAATTGGACGCACCTCTCCAACTGCCACATCACCCCACGCTGCAAGAGGACCATACAGACGGAGCACTAAAAACTCTGTCTCCTGCATAAAACTCAGCTCACAGACCCCAGAACATCAGCAAGAGAACCTTTTCCCTCTTGAACACTCATCTCGGAAACAACATCCGCACACTTACCGTATGCACGCTCAATATTATCCCGCTCCGTCTTCAGCCGGGAAATACCTTCAGCAACAAAATTTTCTGTCTTCAGCGGAGACATAAACGCCGCGGTAAGAGATCTTGGCTGCTGATTCCCCTGCTCGACCATCAGGTATGAGGCATACACGCGGGAAGCAAATGTACTCTGCTTTCCCTTCGGACCGATCTTTGCCACACATTCAATAAGGGAACCAATTGCCTTATTCGCAAGTTCGGCATTCCCCCCGAGATTCTCAATCAGAAGTTCACGGTTGACGCAGACGTACGTGTAGAAAACACCCGCCCCATATTCAGATACGCCAAGATGGCCTGCACCGGCAATCTCCTCCGATTTATTGAGATCATCGACCGCTGTGAAATAATCATCCTCAACAACAACCGGATGGATCGTGATAGGGTGAGCAACCTGAGCAGCTGCTTCAACAGAATTCTTTGAAGAATCAGCAATCATACGACCAAATAATGCAATATCCACATCAGTCACAGGATTACAGAGAAGGGGCTTAATGGGTTCCTTTTCTGCCGGAGCACGACCTTCCTTTGCAATCTCTGCGAGATACACATCGATCGTCAAAATCTCATCATGGCTCACATGAACCAATTGTTCCGACTTCAGACCATCGGTAGTTTTCACCTTTGCAAATACATTTGCAATCAGGTTTGCCCATTTAATAGCAGTTTTCTCATCCATTGGAGGATTTACCGGATTCGAAACCCTGTTAAATGTATCAGAAAGAGTACAGCCGGAAACCAGAGCTCTCTTGACCAGCTCGCCAAGAAGTTTCGTCCGGTA
>JAAZDA010000078.1 GCA_012512995.1 Clostridiales bacterium
ATTGAAGGATGGAGAAAAGATACTGGTCCTGACCGAAGAGAATTCGCCGTGTAGGGATGCATACAACGGTTACACATACCTGAACACCATGAAGGGATCCGCGGTAGATGATTTTGTGGATTCGACATACCAGGCTTACAGGGATGAGCTTCCGGAAAAATCATGGAATGAGATAAAAGGAGTTTTTACGGATGAACCTCACAGAGGGGCGTTCCTTACGCCTTTTTCAGAAGGAAATCTTCTCTCAGTTCCATATACTGACGCTCTGGAGAGTGAATTCAGAAAACGCTTCGGTTATTCGCTGGAGCCGCTGTACCCTGAACTTTTCTTTAATGAGGAGGGGAAGAGCTCGTCAAAGGTCAGAAGAGATTACCTCGAACTTACGCAGGAACTATTCCTTCGGAACTACATGGAGAAGATCGAGAATTGGTGCGCAGACAAGGGCATTAAGCTAACTGGTCATGTTCTGCAGGAGGATTCACTGTCAGCTCAGACCTGCATGATCGGATCGGTAATGTCTGCTTATGAATATATGGATGTTCCCGGAATCGATCTCCTGGGAGAGAAGAACAATTGCTGGTGGATCGGAAAACAATTGACATCGGTCGCGCATCAACTGGGCAGGGAAGAAACACTGACAGAACTATATGGTTGCACAGGATGGCAGATGAATTTTGAGCAGTACAAGAACATTGGCGACTGGCAGGCAATGATGGGAATATCACTTTTCTGTCCGCACCTTAGCTGGTACACAATGAAAGGCGAGAATAAAAGAGATTACCCGGCAAGTATATTCTATCAATCGGCATGGTATAAGGAGTACAGGTATCTTGAGGACTATTTTGCAAGAATCCATGTTCTGACAAGGGGGAAAGCTGCAGACTGCAGGCTCCTTGTTTTGAATCCTATAGAGTCGGTCTGGGCAAGAAGTTACAGTGGATCCTTCGAATGGCTGGACAGCGTGGATCCGGGGATTTCTGCAATTGAAAGCAAATATCGGAATTGCTTCAAATACTTAATGGAAGCCGGAATCGATTTTGACTATGGTGAAGAGAGGATCCTGGTGGGGCATGCAAGTGTGAAGGGAAATTGTGTTGTTGTCGGGAACTGTGTTTACGACAAGGTTCTGATTGCCGGAATGGAGACTATGAGAGAGAGCACATTCAGCCTCCTGAAGATTTTTTCCGAACATGGTGGTCAGCTGCTTATAGCGGGCAGCAAACCGACAATGATAGACACTGTTCCTGACGAAAGAATTGACGCAATTACCCAAAGGGCAGGAATATTCGCACTGTCAAAAGAAAAAATCATTGAGAACTGTCAGAATACAAAGCCTTTAGTAGAGCTTGATAATTGCGGACAGGAAGTTTTTATTCAGAGCTATCTGATCGAAATCGGCGCGTCATTGATTGTATTAAATATGGACAGCGATCATGCGGCCAGCGGAATTCGGCTCAAGATAAATTCTAAGGGGAAACTTGAGAACTGGAACGCACGGGATGGAAGTATTCGGAGCGTTGATGCAATACAGGAAGGCGACGGTCTTTATCTGGAGTTTTCACTTGAGCCGGGAGAGGAAAAGCTATTTGTTCTAAGGAACGATGAGCTGCCAGATAAGGCAGGTAATAGCTGCGCAGGTGACGAAAAACCAATTTCGGGTTTTGCAGACAGACTTTGTGACTCAGGGAAACAGGGATATGGATTCGAGCTTTCTGAGGATAACGTAGCTGTTCTTGATCTTGTCGAAATCAGTGACAGTTCAGGCGTAATTGTTAAGAAACAGGAGTTCCTGCGAGCGGACAGATGTCTGAGAACAGGAATGAACATTCCGCTCAGAGGCGGAGAGATGCTCCAACCATGGTACGAAGAAACATATGGGAAGGATAAAGGAAAGCCAGGCAAGAAGATCTCAGTTGAATATAGTTTTTATGTGGATGCAGTACCTGAAAAGATGACCCTTGATGTCGAGAGAGACAGTTCACTTAACGCGATCAGGCTTAATGGAAAAACATATGAGGGAATTTCAGAAGGAAGGCGTGAAAAAGAAGGAGTCTGGAGTGACCCTGCCTATCTTGAATATGAGATAAATACTTCTGATTTGGCGCCGGGAGAAAACAAGCTTGTGCTTGATGTAACTTACGGAAGAAGCAGTGGTATCGAAGCCGTTTATCTCAAGGGCATGTTTGGAGTTTTTCTGAAAGAAGGGAAGGAAGTCCATATAGGAAAAATGCCGGAGAGACTGAAGGCTGGAAACATTGTGCCGCAGGGATTGCCATTTTACTCAGGCAGGATAACTTACCATTTGCAGGATATTCCTAAGGGAAGAATGAAGGTGAGTTTCAGGGAGCTTGGAGCCTGTGTTGTCATACTTCATGGGACAACTGATGTGGAAATAGCTTTTCGTCCTTATGAGGGAACGGTCGAGGACCTTGAAGCGATAGAGCTGGTGTTCAACAGAAGGAACAGTTTTGGCCCGCTGCACCTGCCTGTATCATACAAAGGAACATATGGTCCGGAAACGTTCGTAACAAAGGAACATCTGTGGAGAAACAAGTATCAGCTATATCCACAGGGATTGTCAGAGAATATTGTTTTCCAAATGGAAAATGGTAGAGATAAAGGTCATATAACAGAAGAACAGGAAACTAAAGGAGGAATGAAATGAGAAAGAGCAGTAAGTATTTATCAGTTTCAATGGCAGCAATTCTACTTGCATCATCAGTAACAGGATGCGGAGCTTCCAGCGGGGCAACTGATGCCGCGGCAGATACAACGGCAAGCATTGCAGGGACAAGTCAGGCTGCAGCGGAAGCTACAACAGCAGAGAGCACAGCTGAAACATCAGGCGCAACAGACGACAACACAATTACGATCTGTATGCAGAACGATCCCGGCAAAAAGGAAGGCTGGGAAGCTGTCGCAAAATCGTACATGGCATTACACCCGGACATCAACATTGTTGTGGATCTGAAGGCTTCAGATAATTATGATCAGTGGGTACAGACAGCTTTCACAACTGCAGATGCATCAGCAGATCTCGTGGCGATCAACCTTGCAGGTGATGCATGCACCGGAAAGTCAATAAATTATATGGATTATCTTGATAATGACAGTCCGTATTCTGACGGAGCATGGAGAGATCAGTTCGATGTTTCTCAGCAGCAGGTAGATATGAGTACAGGTACAATGGATGCTCTCTCACTTGAGACCGTACAGGTAATCTGGCTCTATAATCAGAATATTTTCGATGAAGTCGGGATCGAAGCACCAACTACCTGGGATGAGCTTGTTGATGTATGCAAGAAGCTTCAGGATGCAGGCTATCAGCCGATCGCAATGGATGGTGATTACAACAGCTTCTATGCACAGACAATGGGCTGGCTGGCTCAGGTATATGCTGATCAGACAACAAGAAGTATAGTAAATACAACAAGAGCCCAGAAGGGTGACTACTGCTATGATCCCGATATTGACGGCACATGGGAATATGATCCGTCTGATCCCTGGAATGATGACGCTGACAAGCTGACACAGAATCCTGTCAGAGCATTTGCAGCCATCAAAGATGGTACTTATTCAGGAAACACACCTGGAATGAAAACGGTATGGGGCAATTTCGCAAAGGTATTCCCTGAATATGTGGGCGGCGATGCATTCTTCGGAACTAACGCAGACGGAGCAAAGACACTGTTCTATCAGGGCAAGGCAGCTATGATGGTAAACGGCGCATGGGGGATCGTTGATTTTAATAACGATATGTCTTCTGTTGCAAGTGGCAAGGATGTAGAAGACAGCGCCGGCAACAAGATCGAAAACATCAGTTCTTTCAAGCTTGGAACCTTTAATATGCCTTCAATGGAAGGAGAAGGAATCGAAGCAAAAGCAAGAACAATTGAAGTCAGCAACGGATTCATCGGATGTATTTCCAAGAATCAGGAGCATGATGACAAGGTAGTTGATTTCCTTATGTATTATTCTTCAAAAGAGGGAATGAGCAGTTTCATGGAAGGAGCTCTTGCAGGCGGCTATGTTCCCAACGGACCGAGCCTTGTATATGATGTAGAGTATCCAGAGGATATTCAGGCGGCATTTGACAGTCTTACTGTAATCGGAAATGTTCAGAAAGATTTCAATAATGCACTTGCACGTGGCCTCGGCGAATCTGCTGAAACATTCAGAGAATTCTATGAGTACAGCTATGATTATCTGACAGGATCTATCTCGCTTGATGACTGGGCAGATAAGCATGAAGAGAATATTATGAGTCACTTCAGCGCAGCCCTGAAGGAAAAGGGTCTTGGAGAAAGTGATCTCGCAAATCCCCAGAACGAGCCAACTGGAAACTGATAAGGGTCTGGTTCTTTTCATGACGTAATGACGGTTCCGGGGAGGTAATGCTCCCCGGAGCCATAATAAAAAAATGAAACACAGGTATGACGGCAATGAAGAAGGGGTATAGTCGTATGAAAAAAGGCGGATTGACAACTAACAGGATTTACTTGATCGTTGCGGTAGCAGTGTTGATTCTTGGCGTAGGCGCAGTATTTGGACACATTTACTATAATGGCAAAACAACAGGAATCGAGAACAGCAGTATTACCACAGGTGCACAGAACAGCTGCCTTGCCTACGATGACTACTCCAGGACCTTGATTGTCGGAACACATGATAATTCGATCATAGCATTCAGGGATGATCAGGAAATCTGGCGGGTACAGGCCACCGGAGCGTTCAGCGAGATTGAGATAAATCATGCACTTGATACTGTATTTGCAGGAAATGAGAACAATCATATATATGAATATAGCCTGGAAGACGGGCAGCTTCTAAATGATATTGATGCACAAAGAAGGATCGTTGCTCTTGATGTCAGCAACGATGGAAGCAAGATAGCTATTGCAACAATTACGGGAACAAGCAAGGCAAATGCTCTGGTCTATGCTGATGATGGTACGGAACTTATGAATGTTCCATACAAAGTAAAGATCGGCGGAATCGCATTTACTGATGATGGTGAGAACATAATTATCGGAAATAATCGTGGCGAGCTGATAAAGATAGACAGCGATGGTGAAGAGACTGCCAGCTATGAAACGAATTACTCGGTCCTGCAGATGATCCAGTGTGGAGAGGATCACATGGTAGTCTGTAAGAATGGGGGCTACTACGGTTTTGACGATGATTTAAACATAACAAGAAAAGCAGTGATAACAAATACGGCACAGGCCGTTGTGAAGAGTGTTGGCACTGACCAAAATGGAGAATACGTTGTCGTAGGTTCGGAAGAAGGGCACGTATTCATAATGAATGGCCAGGACGAGCAGATCTATACCACGGATGTAGGCGCGGGTGTAAGTGGCTTCGCACCTGCAGGAGAGCAAATTTACATGACCGGGATGGGAGATTTTGTCCAGATAATAAATGTGGAAGATCTGTCTGATATCGGAATCAATACACTTCTCAGTAAAGTACTTCTTTATGCAGCGGTAATAGCATTCGTTCTGGGATGTTTGTTGCTACTGTTCAACGCTCCAAAAGTTGGAATAAAAATGCGAAAACTTGCAAAGAACATCTGGAGACATCGCATAGCTTATATTCTCCTGCTACCGATCTTCGTCCTGATCTGGATGTTTAATTATCGCGGTATAGCTATCGCATTTATAAGGGCGTTTACCAACTGGTCGCTCACGAATAATACGGTAGCAAAGATGGATTTCATAGGTCTTGATAATTTCAGGACGATGTTTACAGAAGGGTATTTCCTTGTCGGAATGAAGAACCTTGTTCTACTTCTTGTGACAGGTGTGATCAAAGTCCTGACAGTACCGGTCCTTGCAGCATGGCTGGTATATGCCGTAAGAGGAGACAGGAAAAAGTACATATATCGCTTCTTATTCGTGCTTCCAATAGTAGTCCCGGGCGTAATCAGCGCTTTGACATGGCAGAAAATATACGACCCGAATATTGGTCTGCTAAATGAAATCCTCCGGGCTATAGGACTTGAGAATCTTCAAAGAGTCTGGCTTGGAAACGCCGGCACAGCAATATGGGCTGTTATTTTCATGGGTTTCCCCTTTATTTCCGCGATGGCCTTTCTCGTATATTATGGTGGCTTTATCGGGATCGGGAAAGAGATCGAAGAGTCCGCAAGCGTTGATGGCGCCAGCAAATGGGCGATTTTCTGGAAAATACAGCTGCCGCTGATAAGACCACAGATCAGCATAATGATAACACTGACTCTGATCGGGACCATGCAGGATTTCAACAACATATATATTCTGACGGGCGGAGGCCCGGGAACAGCTACTTATGTTCCTGCTCTTGAACTTTACCTGAATGTCGCTCAGTTTGGAAGATATGGATACGCCTGCGCTCTTGGTGTGGTATTGTTCCTCTTTACCATGTTGATAACCATGATAAATATGAAACTGACAAAGGAAAGGGGATAAGCAAGATGAAGAACAAAACAAGAAGAGAATTCAGGTTTGGTTTCATTGTGCAGGCAGCGATCATAATTCTTATGCTCACCGCGTTTATTCCTGTCTTTCTTATGATAATCCTTTCATTCAAAACAAATGCGGAAGTGTACAGCAACTTCTTTGCCCTGCCCAAAACTCTTAAGTTTTCCAATTACTCATCAGCATTTGGACTGCTGTCACAGAATATGCTCAATACAATATGCGTAGTGGCTATCGCAGTGGTACTTACGCTGGTGTTGTCGGTAGTAGGGGGCTATGTATTTGCGAGGATGGAGTTCCCCGGGAAGAATTTCTTATACATGATCCTTATTGCTCTTATGATGATACCGGGAATCCTGTATCTTGCTCCGAACTATACCCTGATTCAGGAATATGGGATTTACAACACATGGTGGGCTCTGATCCTGCCGTGGATCTCGGGAGGACAGGTGCTGGGCATTCTGCTCTGCCGCAATTCAATAGAGGCGCTTCCCGTAGACCTTTTTGAGGCCGCAAAGATCGAGGGCTGCGGTGAAATAAGGAATCTGATCTATATTGCGGTACCATTGGCAAAACCTATTCTATCTACAGTCGCTGTCATGAAAATGGTAGATTATTACAACGATTTTATCTGGCCTATGATGGTAATTGAATCAAACAGAAAACAGGTAATAACTGTTGCAGTCAAGGTGTTTACCTCATCACAGACTGGTGGCGGGGGAAATATCGGAGCAATGTTCGCAGGCTATGTCATTGCAACACTTCCGATCTTTATCCTGTTCCTGTTCACTTCAAGATTATATATGGAAGGAATGACAGCAGGTGCTGTCAAGGGCTGATCACCATGGAAATAATAAAACTTCGGACCTGTCACCTCACGAATCCGGTCGGATATATGATGGAACCTGTGTCACTTTCTTTTCAGGTAGAGGGCGCTGCGGGAACGTTTATAAAGGAATCAAGAATAGAAATCAGCAAAACTGAGGATTTCAGTGAGTGTATTCTTGATACAGGAATGAGAACTGACATTGATCCACTGGGTTTTGTGCCTGAAATCAAGTGGCTGGAGAGGACAAGGTATTACTGGAGAGTCACAGTACTTGATGATGCAAAAGAAATGGTGATCAGCAAGGCGGCGTTTTTCGAAACACCGGCCACAACGATCAATGGAAAATGGGTCAGGTCTCCATTTGAAAACACCGGGCATTCGGTTTTTATGAAAAAATGGGATCTGCCTGATGATTGCATCAGAGCAAGACTTTATATTACAGGGCTTGGCCTGTACGAGGCATATATAAATGGGAAAAAGGTGGGTGACGAATATCTGACGCCTTTTTACAACGACTATAATCACTGGATCCAGTTCCAGACTTTCGATCTGACATCCAGTATCAGTAAGGGCGGGAACGCTCTTGGGATCATGCTGGGAAACGGATGGTACAAGGGGCGTTTTGGCTTTATAGATAAGCTTGACAGGCTTTATGGTGATACACAGCAGTTTGTATGTGAACTTGAAATGACTATGGCAGATGGGAAGAAAATGACTGTTTCTTCCGATGAGAGTTTTGCCTGCGCACATTCACCGGTCACTGCAAGCAGTATATATGACGGTGAGGTATATGACAGCAGGAAGGAAATCCAGGATTGGGCACTTTATTCCTGCGCAACAGATGAATGGGACAAGAGCATTGTTGTAGAAAAGTCAGAGGAAGAAAAGAGCCTTGTAAGACCCAGGAAAAGCCTTCCTTTGGTCGTTCGGCAGTATGTGGCGCCTGTGAGCAGAATAATCACTCCCGCAGGCGAAACGGTCATTGATTTTGGTCAGGAAATAAGTGGTTTTGTCAGCTTCTTATGCCACGAGCCGAAGGATACAGTCATCAAATTGAACTTTGGCGAGATATTGCAGGATGGTAATTTTTATAATGATAATCTGCGCACAGCCAAGGAAGAGTTCAGTTATATTTCAAACGGAGAAGAGAGACATGTAAGACCACATTTCACTTTCTACGGTTTCCGGTATATGAAGGTCAGCGGAATCAGTGATGTGAACATAAGGGATTTCACGGCCGCGGTCCTGTACTCCGAAATGGAGGAAACCGGTGAAATAAGGACTTCTAATGAGAAGGTCAACAAGCTTATCCAGAATGCTCTGTGGGGACAGAGAGGAAATTTTGTGGACACACCGACGGACTGCCCGCAGAGAGATGAGCGTATGGGATGGACAGGTGACGCTCAGGTCTTCTGTGCTACCGCAAGCTTTAATATGTATACCCCGGCGTTTTATGACAAATTTCTTTATGACATGCTGGGTGAACAGAAAGAGAATGAGCTTGGCGGTGCAGTGCCACATGTAGTACCAGACATACTGGATCAGATAGACAGGATAATGACAAAGGGCGGGAGAGCGGCTGAGACAGGAGCGGATATTAACAGTTTTATGCCCGAACAGCCGGCTGCGGGATCATGTGCCTGGGGCGATGCAGCGACAATTATTCCGTGGACGATGTACTTGTTCTACGGTGATAAGGAAATGCTCCGCAGGCAATACGCAAACATGAAGCTATGGACAGATTATATTTATCGCATAGATGAGGAAAAGTGTGGCGGCAGCAGGCTCTGGAACTATGGGTTCCATTTTGCTGACTGGCTTGCTCTTGATAACTTTCATAAGGGATCTTGTTTTGGCGGCACAGATCAGTACTTTGTAGCAAGTGCATTCTACCTTCATTCTGCCCGCCTTACGGCAAAAGCGGCGGAGGTCCTTGGCATTGAAGCTGACGCTAAGAAGTATTCGCGGCTTTCAGATGAAGTCAGGGAGGCAATGCAAAAAGAGTATTTCACATCGACCGGGAGAATTGCTATCGAGACACAGACGGCAATGGTGCTGGCTTTGAGTTTTGACATAGTTCCTGATGAATTCAGGGACAGACTATCAGGAATGCTAAGACAGAAGCTTGAAGAAGAAAATGTGCATCTGACCACTGGTTTTGCTGGCACTCCATATCTGTGCCCGGCACTTACACAAAACGGTCTTTCAGATTATGCATACAGACTGCTGCTCAATGAGGATTATCCGAGCTGGCTTTACGAGGTTAATATGGGAGCTACAACGGTCTGGGAACGTTGGAATTCCGTGCTCCCTGATGGGCATATAAGCGATACGGGAATGAACAGTCTGAATCACTATGCCTATGGATCAATTGTGGAGTGGATATATCGTTATGTCTGCGGGCTTGATCCATCCGAAAAAGGACCGGGTTTCAGGCACTTTACCATTAAGCCTTATCCTGATGAACGTCTGGGATTTGCCAGAATGAAGTATCATTCTGCCTGCGGGCTCATTGAGAGCGCGTGGGAGAAGACGGAGAGTGGGTGGAAGTTCGATATCACGGTGCCGTTCAATACAAGCGCAGAATTTGTTTTGCCGGAGAGTATTTCAGAGTGCAGCAGGGAGATTTCCGTGTCAGCAAATGGAGAGAGCAGGGAGGCTGCGTCCGGCGAATTGAAGTCAGGTGGCCGGGTCACATTAATGCCCGGGCAGTATGAGATCCTGACAATTGCGAACTGATGAAGAAATTAAGGAGACGAACTGATGTCTGAGAAACGGATCATTGAGATCACAGCAGGAAGAAAAGAAATCTGCATTTCAATAGATGAGAAAGCGGAAGGCAATAACGAGAAGGACGTAAGGTGTACTGTCAGAGCGGAGCTTCCTTTTGGACTTAAGCAGCTTGCAGAATTCAGCGACCTCGCCGTGGCAGGCGGGATTATTACGATACCGAGATTTGTAGAAGAGACAGATCTTCTTACAGCTTGTTTTGCTGTGAGCACTGATGGCGGAACTGTGGTTCCGGGCTTTTCATACGTGACCAAAATGGAGGGTATCGCACGAAATAATGAGGCGTATCCGGTATTTGATAATCCCAAGACTTTGTCTGAATGCGGCGATGATTATGTGAATCTTGGCATATCACAGACTGTGATAAACATAAATATTCTGGCGATCATGGCGGTAGAGACCGCAAAGCCGGTGATTCCCTTCGAACTGAACGGGAGGACTTTCCTGTTCCTTAAGAGCGCCACGGATGAGCTTGATGGGTTCTTTGGAAGAATGAAGAAGCTTGGTATTACTGTCACAGCTATACTTCTTAATGCGCCAAAACTCTTCGATTCGACCGGAGAAGAGGCGTTGCTATCAAAATGTGTCCATCCAGATTATGACGCGGAGTACCCGCATGCCTTTATCAGTGCCTTTTCTGCCAAAACAATTGAGGGGCAGATTTATTATCAGGCATTTGTGGAATTCCTGGCTTCAAGGTATTCTGCGGGGGATGACGGCTTGTCTTCACTAAGGGGAATGATAGTTTCCAATGAGGTGGATTCTCAGTATATCTGGGGGAATGCAGGTCGTAAGACGCCGGAAGCATATATCGAAGAATACACGGAGGTGCTGAGGCTTACAATGCAATCCGCAAGAAAGTACTATGCAAACATGAGAGTTTATATTTCGCTCGACCATATGTTCAACAGGACTTTTGATGCGACGGAGCCCCTTTGTTTCTACAAGGGCAGGCAGGTGCTGGAGCTCTTGAACCAATATGCCACAGAAAGTGGAAATTTTGACTGGAGCGTCGCTTATCATTCATATCCGGAGGATCTGAGATACCCCGATTTTTACAACGACAGAACAGCGGAGTTTAATTTTTCAACGCCGCGCATAACATTTAAGAATATTGAAATGCTTCCGGCTTATCTTTCGCAGGACAGATTCCTGTACCGCGGTAAAAAGAGAAGGATCATTCTTTCTGAGCAGGGCTTCAATTCAAGGGAAGATGATCTCAGTGAAAGGCAGGGGGCAGCCGCATATTGTCTGGCGTATGAAAAAGTAAGAAAACTCCCTGATATAGACATGATGATGCATCATGCGTACGCTGACAACTTCGCCGAATTCGGACTTCATCTTGGAATCCGAAAAAGAAACCCTGATGGAAGTATTGGAGAGGCGAGACCGATATACTACGTGATGAAAGACATGGGTACTGAAAGGGAACGATCAAGAGTAAATGATGCACGGGATTTCATCGGTGCAGAGCTTTTTGATTCCATCCTGTCCCCGGTGATCCTCATGGGAGATGACCCGCTCGCTGATAATATGCAGTTCCAGGATAACGCGGATGGTGATGAACAATAGAATTCGATCAAAAGGACATACGAAGCTTATTAGTATGACATGGCCGGTAGTTGCAGAACTGTTGCTGACAGGACTGATCAACACCGGCTCTCAGTATTTTCTTAATGCATTTTCTACTGATGCGATGGCTGTTGTGGGAAGCCTTTCGCAGATCGTCAGTATGGTGATCAATCTGTATACACTGGTTTCTATAGGAGGCAGTATACTTCTTGCTCCTATGGTGGGCGCGGGAAGGCAGAAGGATTGCGGCAAACTGATAGACACAATGCTGACGGCCAATCTTATCTTTGGAATCCTGATCAGCATTGTTACTCTGTGTGCTGTATATCCGTTCATGCATCTGATGAATATTGAACCCGCTCTGTATGCAATGGGGCGGGAGTATCTCATCATCAGCCTTGGTATGTCAACAGTGCAGTCTTTACTTATAACATATACGGCGATATTCAGAAGTTTTGGGCACATGAAGGATGTCCTTGTGTGTAATTTCCTGGTCTATCTTGCCTGCTTTTTTGTGAATCTTTTGGTCTGTTACCTGGTGCCCAAAGGTGAGCAGAAACTATTATATTACACGTTTTCCGGGATAATCGGGCAGTCTCTCGGTGTGCTGTACCTTCATTTGCGTCTTCGCAGCTTCTTCTGGAGGCAAAACAAAAGAGAAAGACCTGATAACAGTGAAAGGCTGAGACTTCTTAAAAGGATACTGTATTTCGGTATACCAGGCGGTATAGAAGGAATTATGTATCTGATAGCGCAGATCATAATTGTGGCGATGATAGGATCACTTGGAACAAGGGCGCTGCTAATAAAGGCATATCTTGGAAATTTTGCCGCTTATATGTCAATCGGCACATCAGCAATTAACACTGCTGTATTTGTTTTGATAGGACAGTATCTTGGAGAAAAGGATCCTGCAGCGCTCAGAGCGATTTTCCGCGATGGTCTTATAGCGGGATTGTTGATTACGATTACGGTAAGCGCTGGACTGATTGCTGTGAGCAGACCTGTTCTGCATATATTTACTTATGATGAGAGTATTATTAAGCAGGCTCAGGCACTCCTTTATCTGCAACTCATAGTGGAAGCGGCGAGGGTCCTTGCAGCCCTGGCGGTATCGGGGCTCAAGGCAGTAGGGGAGACACGTCTGCCATTCATTATGATAATACTTGGGAGTTTACTGGATTTTGCAATAGCTTACGGATGTGGAATTGTTTTGGGGTGGGGTCTTTACGGAATATGGCTTGGGTATCTGGGAGATCTTGTTCTGAGAGGAATAGTAGAGGCTCTGCGATGGTATAAGATCACGCGGGGCGATGCGATATGCGGCAGGAGGCTTGATGAATAAAGAGGTGGAATACATTAGCAGGCGGTATAATATTTGGCATCCAGGAGAATACTATTACAAAATGGCATTCTCTTTTGTGCCGAATCTGACGAGCTATCAGCACAAGGACGAAAAGAGACGTCCCTGTATGATAGTAGTGCCGGGCGGCGGGTACAGAGCTGTTGCTCCTACTGAGGGGGAAATCGTAGCTCTGGAATTCTGGCGCAGAGGGTACAATGCATTTGTCCTTACATATACGACGAACTTTCTGTATAACGCTCCACTGCATAAACAGGCATTACAGGATATTTCAAGAGCAGTGTGCTTTATTCGCAGAAATGATGAAGAGTTCCATATTATCAGGGATCAGATAGTTGTATGCGGGTTTTCAGCCGGTGCACATCTTTGTGGTAGTCTTGGTGTACATTTTGCGGATGTCATTGACAGGAATATTGAGTATCAGAATATCAGCAACAGACCGGATGCGGCAATACTTGCATATCCTGTCATAACAGCTACAGGTCGCTATGGACATGAGGAATCATTCGACGCACTGATTGGATTTGATCCATCTAAGGAAGCGTCATGTGAAGAGTCTTGCTCTGAAAAAGCAGCTTACGGCGAGGAGATAGATTATTTTTCTCTTGAAAAACATGTGAGTCAGGCAACGCCTCCCTGTTTCGTCTGGCAGACCGTGACGGATGATGATGTTCCGGTAGAGAACAGCATAGTCTTTGCACAGGCACTGAGGAATAATGGGATTAAGTTTGCACTTCATCTGTTCTCTTCAGGCGTTCATGGGCTTTCACTTGCAAATGAACAATGGAGAAATGGTGAGTGCGGCAGACCCTATACGCTTGAACAGGCTTTTATGCTCGCTGATAAGGTTAAAAGCGGAGAAATAACAGACATTCATATTCCGCTTTCAGATGTGGATGAATTCTGTACGGACAGAGATAATTTTGCCAGACGTATGACAAAAGATGGCATTTGCAACAGGGAAGTCGCCGTCTGGCCGGAACTGGCGGATCAGTTCATGCAGAGTCTGTTTGCGTAAATAACTCCCATGATTCCGTGAAATGTCACGGAAATAAGGGCCTGCGTAGTTGAGTGGCTATATTGGAACTGTTTCTAAAAGTAATGGTCAAGCCCCTTTCACATACTGGAAAAAGTATCAGTATAAACGACTTTATATCAGGAAAAAGTCAAACTACATGTTATAATATCATTAGAAAAAGTCAAAAAATGCATTGTGATCACATATATGTAACATAGAGGAGAGGTGTCATATGCTCAAAAGAAAGTTCTATCAGACACTGATGATGTGGAAAAATGCAAAAGATGGGAAGTGTCTCCTGGTCAAAGGCGCCAGGCAGGTCGGCAAAACAACATTGATTGAAAGATTTGCAAAGGATAATTATGAGAATTTTGTCGAACTGGATTTTAGAAAGGACCCCAGCCTCACGGATCTGTTTAGTGGTGACTCAGATATTGATACGATGACAGGAAGAAATGTTCGCACTGGATTTTGAAGAGTTCCTGTGGGCGCTCGGGGTCAATGATGAATCAATTGGAATCCTGAGGCCGTATCTCACTAATGGAGAAAGAATTCCGGATGCAATTAACAAAAAGATGTTTGAATATCTACGCATCTACATGATTACCGGAGGGATGCCTGCGGTTGTAAACAAATATCTTGAGACACATAACTTTAAGGACGTTGATGATGAGCAGAATACTATTCTTAGTGATTACAGAGTGGATATCGCAAGCTATGCTGATGCGTCAGACAGAATAAAAGCAAAAGCTTGTTTTGACTCAGTACCGCGTCAGCTTCTCAAAGACAATCATAAATTTCAATACAAAGTACTGCGAAAGGGATCAACAGCTTCTGATTACATGAATAGTTTTGACTGGCTTGAGGGAGCTGGCCTTATCACAAGATGCTACAACGTGACAGCACCGATATTCCCAATAAAAGGGTATATCGATAATGATAAATTCCGCGTTTACATGAATGATATCGGCTTGCTGATCGCAGCATACGGGTATCAGACCAAGGCGGCGGTATTTGGTGGTCAGCTTTACGGAAACATCAAGGGAGCTATTTACGAGAATCTGATAGCAGATTTCCTGATTAAGAAGCAACTTCCGCTTATATATTATGTTAATCAGAAGGGTACGTTGGAAATTGAGTTCCTGCTCGAAAAAGACAGCGCTGTGATACCGGTGGAAGTTAAGACCGGGAATACAGCAACGGCTTATCTTAATAATACTCTTAAGGACGAGCATATTCCGTTTGGATATAAATTTATCACGGGCAATGCCGGCAGAACCGAAAAGAAAGTCACACTGCCATTATATATGGCAATGTTCCTGTGAAATGATTACCAGCTTTGTTATCATTACCGTTGATAAGTGAGCTGGTTCTTGAAAGCTATCAATCATGCTGTTGCCTTTGCTGCTTCGCCGAGGTATGCTTTGCGGACGGCTTCGTTGTCGAGGAGTTCCTGGCCGGAGCCTTTGAGCGTGACGCGGCCTGTCTCGAGGACATAGCCAATGTTAGCGGTGTGGAGCGCCATGTTGGCATTCTGTTCGACGAGGAGTATGGTGACGCCCTGCTTGTTGATCTCGCGGATAATGCCGAAGATGTCTTTGACGACGAGGGGCGCGAGTCCGAGCGAGGGCTCATCCATCATCATAAGTTTAGGGCGGCTCATGAGGGCTCTGCCGACTGCGAGCATCTGCTGTTCGCCGCCCGCAGGCTTCACAAGCCCCGCAATGGCGCGGAGGGTTGTGGATTTACCGGCTCCGTTGGCTCCGATGAGGGTCACGATCTCGCCATCAGGCACTTCGAATGATATGTCTCTGACCGCTTTGATTCCGCCGTAATTTACACTGAGATTATTGATTTTAAGCATCTTCGTTTGCTCCAAGGTAGGCGTCTATGACGCATTTATTGTTCTGCACGGCCGCTGGTGTCCCCGAGGCGATGAGTTCGCCGAAGTTGAGGACATAGATCCTGTCGGCTATCGACATGACGAGGTCCATGTGGTGCTCGATCATGAGCACTGACAGATGGAAGTGATTCTTGATCTCAACGATGAAATGAGAGAGCTCAAGTGTTTCCTGCGGATTCATGCCGGCCGCTGGTTCATCGAGGAGAAGGAGAGAAGGCTTCGTCGCAAGTGCTCTTGCGATCTCGAGTCTTCGCTGCTGTCCGTAAGGCAGAGATGAAGCCTGGTCTTCAAGCATATTGCCGAGACCGACCATCTCAAGAATATCAATGGAATCCTGGCGGAGCTTCGCCTCCTCAGCGCCGTTCATGTGCAGCATGTCGCTGAAATATCCGGCCTTGAGGTGCATATGCATCGCTATCATTACATTCTCGAGGACAGAGAGATCCTTGAAAAGCCTGATGTTCTGGAAAGTCCTCGCGATGCCGAGAGATGTTATGACATCAGGTGTTTTGACGATCCGCTTCGTGTATTTGTCGGCGTTGATGCCGCCGTAAGTTTTGCGCATTTTGAAGCCTGGGTGGTTCTCCAGAATGGTCTCGCCTTTGTATGAGACACTCCCGTTCGTTGCTTCGTAGACTCCCGTGACGACATTGAAAACGGTGGTCTTGCCGGCGCCGTTCGGGCCGATAAGCGCGACGATCTCGCCCTGACCGACGTCGAGCGAAAGATTGTTGACGGCGACAACGCCGCCGAACTGCATCGTAATATCAGAAAGAGTCAGAACATTTTCGTTCGTCATGCCTTTTCGCCTCCTTCTTTGTCTGCGTTACGACGCTTCATGAAGAACGCGGTGACGCTGTCCCAGTTGAGTTCGCGGCTGCCCATGATGCCGCGCCTGTAGAAGAGCACGATTATCATGATGATGAGCGAGAAGACGACAAGTCTGAAACCGCTGCGAAGGAGCGGGACATTCATTGACGGTGAAACAAGGTAATTTATCAGCGCCGCGATTACAATAAATGCGACAGCGGCTGCGATTATGGCAATCCGTCGGAAGTCTTTCTTCTCTTTGCCGCGGTTCTTAACTATCACAAGTGCGGCAAGTAGTGCGACGATGGCAACTGCGAAGATGACAAAACCAGTTTTGGTGCCGGCGTCTGCGAAGACCATCTCTGTGTCGAGGAAGCGGAGCCACCATTCTGACGCCGCAACGAAGAGAAATGCGCCGAGGATGGAACCGGTGACTGATCCGATGCCTCCGATGACGACGATGAGAAGGATTTCATATGTCATCGAGGATTTAAATGCATTAGCCTGAATCGTCGTCTGGAACATGGCCAGCATTGCGCCTCCGATGCCGGCGAAGAAGGAGCTTGTGCAGAATGCGAGCATCTTATGTTTTGCCAGATTGATGCCCATGGCTTCAGCCGCGACTTCGTCATCGCGGATAGCTTTAAATGAGCGGCCGTATGACGAGTGGATGAGCATGACTATGAGCGAGATGCAGATCGCTGCAATTATCATCGGCAGCAGCGTCGAGAAGAAGGGAATGTGCGCTGCAACAAAGGGACTGCCGGCAGCCCAGCCAGCCACAATGGAATCGAAGGATGGAAATTTGCGTAGCATGTTCGATCCGTTCGTGAGACCGCCAATAGTGTTCCACTGGAAGAGCGCACGGATTATTTCGGCAAAGCCGAGAGTCGCGATCGCGAGGTAGTCGCCCTTGAGCCTCAGTACCGGGAGACCAATGAGGAACGCGAAGAGTGCCGCGAAAACACCTGCGAGGATCAGGGCTATGAGGACGCCGAAGAATATTCCGACGCCTGCGTTGCCGCCGAAGATCCCGGCGAAAACTTCCTGAAGTGAGAACTTTACGATCCCGCCGTCAAAATACTGGTAGACCGATGCGCGGTCGCCCGATGGAATCATCAGGATTCCGTAAGTGTAGGCTCCGATCAACATGAATCCGGCCTGGCCCAGAGAGAAGAGTCCGGTGAAGCCGTTCAGCAGATTCATGGAAACTGCGACGACTGCGTAGACGGCTGTTTTCTTCAGGACTACGAAGATCATCGATGAGCTGTCTAGCACTGAGTCGAGAAGAAAGAGCACTGCGAGACAGATGACAATGACTATGAGATCCGCGACTATCTGTGTTTTGCGATCGTGGCGTTCTAGTTTGTTTTGAAACGATTTGGGTGAAGCCCCTTGTTTGTTACTAACTTTTGCAACCATACTGCCTTCCTCATAAATACATTCATTTAGTAACCGCACTGGCGGTTTTATTTCTTATTACAGGAATCAGGTCATACCTTGTCTGTCTGCTTCTCGCCGAAGAGTCCTGTGGGCTTGAGGATGAGGATCACTATCAGCAAAACAAATGTGAAGGCATCAGAGAATGTCGCGAATCCGAACTGCTGGCTTGTGATGCCGTTGACCATGAGGACAGAGTCGAGGCCTTTTATCAGGTTTTCACAGATGCCGATTATAAAGGCGCCGACGACAGCTCCGGGGATTGATCCAATACCGCCGAAAACAGCAGCGACAAAGGCCTTGAGGCCTGGCATTGCGCCGGACGTCGGAACGACTCCTGTGTAGTTCGTGAAGTAGAGAAGACTGCCGATAGCTGCGAGGAACGATCCTATGATGAAGGTGACGGAGATGACTCTGTCGATGTCGATGCCCATGAGCTGCGCAGTGTCAAAATCTCTTGAAACGGCGCGCATAGCCATGCCGAACTTCGTATGTTTTAACAGAAGGATCAGTGCCACGACGAGCACTATTGTAAGGATAGGGGTGATGATCGTCACACGTTTTGTAACAGCGCCGCCGATCGTTATTGAGTCTGAGATCCACGGGATGCCGGGATAGTTCTGGTTGAGACCGCCCGTGACATAAAGGGCGAGATTCTCAAGAAGATAGCTCACGCCGATCGCGGAGATCATGATCGACATTCGGGGAGCCGTGCGGAGCGGCTTGTATGCAGCACGTTCGATGGCGTAGCCCAGGAGTACCGTGAAAATGATCATCAGCGGAATCGAATAATACATAGGCATCGAGGCTGAGAAGTAGATCATCATAAGCCCCGCTACCATGAAGACATCGCCGTGCGCAAAGTTGATAAGGCGCAGGATGCCGTATACCATTGTGTATCCGATAGCAATCAGCGCATACTGACCGCCGACGGAAATGCCGGACAAAATGTACGGCAGAACAACACTCCAATCCATAATCGCTGTAACCTCTATTCGCCAGAATATCCGGACCGGGCTGTGTGACAGAATCACTCAGCTGATGCCGGCCCGGAATTATAAATCATACCAGGTATTGCTTATTTGGCTTTCTGTTCAGCCACGAAGTCCCAGGTGCCTGTCTCGGTGTTGGCTTTCTTGACATATGCTGTGTCACGGACTGCATCGCCGTTTGTCTGGTCGAATTCGATGTGGCCTGAAACGCCGTCATATGTTGTCTTCCAGAGTGCATCGTTTACAGCCTTGGGATCTGTGCTGCCTGCATTTTTTAATGCTTCGAGTGCCACGTAATAAGCGTCGTAACCCATTGCGCTGACTGCTGCAATCATGTCGTTGCCGCCGTTGTTCTGGAGTGCTGTTGCGTCGCCGTCGATGTAAGCTTTCAGGCCTTCATCAAAATCTTTGTTGCCGCCTTCCTGATAGAAGGTCGTAACGTAGATGTCGATGTTCTTGCCTGTTGCAGCTTCCGTGATGACGTTGGAATCCCATGTGTCGCCAGCCATCAGCGGTACGGTCACGCCCTGTGATGATGCCTGCTCAATGATGAGCGCTGCTGCCTCAGTTGAGACGGGGCTGAAGATCACGTCTGCATTTGCGTTCTTTGCATTTGTAATATAGGAAGTGAAGTCCGAGTTTCCTTCAGGGAATGTCTCGAAAACAACTGTTCCGCCGAGCGCTTCGAAGGCCTTCTGGAAGTAGTTGCAAAGACCAACTGAGTAGTCGTCGCCGAGTTTGGCAAGGCAGTAAGCTGTCTTAGCCTTGAAATTGTCGACTGCGAAGTTCGCAAGTATTGTGCCCTGGAAAGGATCGAGGAAGCAGATCCTGAAGTAGTTAGTGTTGCCCTCGGTTACCTGGGGATTCGTGCATGTTACGCCGATTGCAGGGATGCCTGCGTTTGCAAAGGTTTCCTGCGCTGCAATTGAAACGCCTGAGCCGTATGAACCGAGGACTACTGAAACGCCTGAGCTTACGAGCGTCGATGCCGCTGAAACTGCTTTGTCCGTAGATGACTGGTTATCAGCGAAAACAAGTTCAACATTATATGTTTTGCCGCCTATATCGACTGTGGGAGTCTTGCTGTTGGCGTACTGCATGCCGAGCATTTCCTGCTTGCCGCCGGCGCCGTTGTCGCCAGATGCGGGTTCGTAAACACCGATCTTGACTGTGTCGCCTGATGTAGCTGCTGTAGATGTTGCCGCTGCTGCGTCACCTGACGCTGCTGTAGATGTTGCTGTCGCGTCGCTTGACGCTGCTGTAGATGCCGAGCTTGTTGCTGCGGTCGCGGATGTGTCCCCGTTTGCTGTTGCAACGCCGCAGCCCGTGATCAGACTTGCTGCCATAACGGCCGCAAGACCAAGAGACAGATATTTCTTAAGATTCCTTTTCATGTGATTCCCTCCTCCGAAACTGTATTTTATAAAAAAATAGTTTGGCGAGGTCTGTCCGCGCCCTGCGGACGAATGTTCGCCAAACAAGTAGATTATGACCGCTGAGGTCATAAATATCAATAGTAAATTTGAAAATTGCGGAAAAAGTTATAGTCAGTCAGCCATGCTTACCGGGACAATCTCCTTACAGACATCGCACCAGCCGACAAACTCCTTACAGACATCGCACCAGCCAACAGACCCTGAAGATATTACTCACCGTTGACAGATGTACTCCCTTTACAGACGTCGCACCAGCCAACAGTATTACTGGCTTTCGCAAGCTCATCAAGAGTCAGAGATACTGAGACATATTCTGAACCGCCCGCAGGATGTACGACATCAAAGCGCTTCATTGATACGTCAAGCCATACAGGAACGCCTTCCTTGACAGCGAACGGGCATACACCGCCAGGTTCATGGCCTATAAGTTCATTCACCTGATCGCGCTGGATCATCGAAGCCTTTGTGTGGAACTGTGCCTTGAACTTGGAATTGTTGACACGCACATCGCCGGCCATAACGATAAGGATAGGCTTGCCATCTACGATGAATGACATTGTCTTTGCAATCTGCCCCTCACTGCAGCCGACCTGCTGTGCCGCATGCTCCACGGTATCAATTGTTTCATTATGAACAGTGATGTGATCCTCGAGCCCTTTAGTCCTGAGATACTCCCTTACACGTTCTGCTGACATAATTTGCCTTCCTGCCTGAGTCTCTTTGCGAAGGCGCACGCCAGAAAATCCGCGTATGCGTTTTTTTGGCTGTGATACTCAGGTTTGTGCATAGATGCGGCAGCTTTACCGCCGCATTACAAACCTGAAGATTGAAAGATTATGCATCCGCATAATCTTTCAATCTTGCCTTCCTGCCTGAGCTATTTTACTACCCCGTATTATTATGCAAGATTTTAATAATAATAATCCTGGAAGGCGGTGGATGCAAGTATAATACATTGATTTTTGTCACGATTTTGGCCACTACCTTACCAGACAAACTTGGCACTTCACAGGTTTCGGTATTGCGATAGTGATTTCTACTAATGGATTATTTGCCGATTCAGAGATCCTGATACTGTTCACAGGCTTTTATGTCCTGAAAGGTTCTACTGTATGGCTTGAATTAACGTTTTACCTGTGAAACCCGAGAGTCATCAACATTCGCGGGTAAG
>JAAZDA010000010.1 GCA_012512995.1 Clostridiales bacterium
AAGCAGAACGGCGGGATTTTTTTATCTTCTTATTATCAAACGATTCCCTGTGCCTTCATTGCATCTGCTACCTTCAGGAAGCCGGCGATGTTAGCGCCTGCAACGTAGTTGCCTTCCATGCCATACTTCTTGGCAGCTGAATCAACATTTCTGAAGAGGCCTACCATGATGTTCTGAAGCTTGCTGTCGACTTCATCGAAAGTCCATGAAAGTCTCTCTGAATTCTGTGTCATCTCAAGAGCAGATGTAGCTACGCCGCCTGCATTTGAAGCTTTGCCAGGTGTGAAGAACATTCCGTTCGACTGAATGAACTGCGTTGCTTCAAGAGTTGTAGGCATATTAGCGCCCTCGCATACCGCAATGCATCCGTTTGACTTAAGAGTTTTGGCATCATCGAGTACGAGCTCGTTCTGAGTTGCGCAAGGCATTGCGACGTCGCACTTTGTAGTCCATACGCCCTTGCCTTCATGATATATTGCATTCGGGCGTGCTGCCTTATACTCTGTAAGTCTTGCTCTCTTAACTTCCTTGACATCCTTTAATGTAGCAACATCTATTCCGTCCGGATCGTAGATCCAGCCTGTTGAATCTGTGCATGTGACGACATGTGCTCCGAGCTGTTCAGCTTTCTCAATAGCATATGTAGCAACATTGCCTGCGCCTGAAATAGCTACTGTCTTGTCCTTAAGATCAATGCCGTTTGCCTTGAGCATTTCTTCTGCGAAATAAACAAGGCCGTAACCTGTAGCCTGTGTGCGTGCAAGTGATCCGCCGTATGTAAGGCCCTTGCCTGTGAGAACGCCCTCATACAGACCTGTGATCTTCTTGTACTCGCCGTAAAGATATCCGATCTCACGTCCGCCTACGCCTATGTCTCCGGCGGGAACGTCTACGAAAGCTCCAATGTGACGATAAAGCTCCTGCATGAAGCTCTGGCAGAATGCCATTACTTCGCGGTCGCTCTTGCCCTTGGGGTTAAAGTCAGCACCGCCCTTGCCTCCGCCGATGGGAAGACCAGTAAGACTGTTCTTGAAAATCTGCTCAAAACCAAGGAACTTAATTATGGAAAGGTTTACAGAAGGGTGGAAACGAAGGCCTCCCTTATAAGGGCCTATAGCACTGTTGAACTGAACGCGGTAGCCGTTGTTGACCTGGACCTGTCCCTTGTCATCTACCCACGGTACTCTGAAAAGGATCTGGCGCTCAGGTGTTGTGAGACGCTCCAAAAGTGCTTCTCTCCTGTAATCAGCTTCATGTTCTTCAATGACCGGGCGAAGTGAGTCGAGAACTTCTTTGACTGCCTGGTGGAATTCGGGCTGAGCCGGATTCTGTGCGATTACCCTCTCCAGGACTTCATCAACATAAGACATTTTTTCATCCTCCTTTGTAATGATAGATTTGATTCGGCGGTTCCCATTTGAGCCTGCCGTAGACATCACATCCTGCATCTTTGTATACAGGTATTCAGTCAAAACACAATTTTCCGTTCATTTATATCAAGTATGCAAGACATACTCTCCCGGAAAATTATATTACTTTGCAAATAATAACACTGTGAAGTTGCGTGTTCAAGAACTTTTTATTACTTTACCTCGATAAAGTAGAATGGATTAACGATGTGGTCGGAAGCGTGTCATGTTGTATACATGTATGCAAATATTTAAGCCTTTGCATTATTTTATACAATATTGCGTCAGCAATACTTAAGCTGATAATTCAGAGTGTGGTCATGGTCATCTATCGTGAGCACGCCGTATGTCGGCCTGTGATCCGGCTGCCTCGGTCTGTAAGTGCTCCCCGGGTTAATGCATATCACTCCGTTCCTTGTCTCGTAAACGGGATAATGTGTATGCCCGTAGATAAGGATCTGGGCATCGTTTTGTTTTGCCTCTTCAACAAGTACATCACTGGCCCTGTCGAATTGAGCAATGTGCTGACGATGGCCATGTGTCAGGAAAACGCGATAGCAATCAATCATGAAAACATCTTCATACGGGAATCTGCCGCCATAATCGCAGTTTCCTGAGACCATGTGCCGCACTCCCCTGAAATAACTCTCATAGAAAGACTCACTGCCGTCCATATCGCCCGCATGTATCAGAACATCAAAGCGGAGCTCACTTTTCTTTATTTTTATAAAGGCACTGTCATCGCCATGTGTATCACTTATAATAAGAATTCTCATAATCTCTCCAGCTGGTCGAACATGGCGCGGATTCCTTTTCCCCGATGACTTATTTTATTCTTCTCATCAGGCTGCAGTTCCGCACTTGTTTTGCCGTACTCCGGGAGATAGAAGAACGGGTCATAGCCAAAACCATTGGCTCCGCATATTTCATGTCCTATTCTGCCTTCCATAGTTCCTGACGCATCGCAGCAGGTTCCGTCGGGCAGAACTGCTGCGATAGCCGCGACAAATCTTGCTGTGCGTTTTTCGTCGGGCACATCTTTCATCTCTTCAAGAATGTGATTCATTTTGAAGGAATACGAAGTATCTCTTCCGAGGTATCTGGCTGAATAAATTCCAGGCATTCCGCCCATAGCATCGATCACAAGTCCGGAATCATCAGCGACCACTATCAGTTTGCCCTCTGGTTCTATACCATGTGAGTATTGCCACTGTCTTCTTGCATCAGGGTCGTCTGATGGAATAAGCCCTGCAACAGCCCTGGCCTTGATGCGTGCATTTTCAATAAAGG
Source organism: Clostridiales bacterium (assembly GCA_012512995.1). Classification (GTDB taxonomy): domain Bacteria; phylum Bacillota; class Clostridia; order Lachnospirales; family Lachnospiraceae; genus CAG-791. Next base: position 2,700 of record JAAZDA010000010.1, read on the forward strand.
TGGAACCGGTCTCTTCCGGGTCGGAATCTATACCGACAGCTTTCATTGAAATGACATGTATTCTATCTGATGCTTTCCTGTATTCGGAAGCGATCTCGTTCACTTCCCTGACTTTGTTATCATTTCCTGTAGCAAGTAGAATATAAAGATCCATTTTCCCACCTTGTCATCCGCGCGGTTTGGGCCCCGGGAACTGGTAAAAATAAGTCTTGAGCATGCCGTTATATATTTTGCGGTTCTTGGCTGCCTTGATTCCAATCTGTTTCTCACAGTCCTCATATGAAGTGATAAGATACATTGACCACGAGTCCAGTGCTCTGAAACGTTCACCGAGTGTCTTATACAGCGGAGCTATATCTTCAGCACCGTCAGATACCGGAGCGGGTGCCGCTTGTTTTGGCGATGTGCGCTCAGATCTGATCTCAGAGAGTGATTCCGGTGTGTTGCTTCCAGGCGTGAAAGTATTAATTCGCTCGCCATATGGCGGGTTCGTAATAATAAATCCGTATTTCTTAGGGTGTGACAGTTGTTCCACTGATCTCACCTGAAGATGAATATACTCCTCAATTCCCGCTGATTTGGCATTCTCGCGCGCCGCATATATCGCATCAGGGTCTATGTCATATCCCTGAATATCAGTGTTCTTCAGTTCTTCCATATCGACATGATCCTGCGCTTCTTCTATTGCATCATTCCAGATCTTACCCGGGATCATATCTGTCCAGGTCTTTGATGTGAAATCGCGTTTCATTCCCGGCGCTATATTGGCCGCCATGAGTGCTGCTTCTATCGGAATCGTGCCGCTCCCGCAGAAAGGATCCACAAGTATGCGTCCCGCCTTCCATGGAGTCAGCATTATAAGACCTGCAGCGAGATTCTCGGCAATGGGAGCTTTGACGGCCAGACGCCTGTACCCTCTCTTATGGAGCGATTCCCCTGTCGTGTCTATCCCGACTGTAACTTCATCTTTATATAGGAAAACTCTGACCGGGAACGATGCACCATCTTCCGAAAAATAAGTGACATGCCAGCGTGTCTTCATTTTCTCTACCATCGCCTTTTTCATTATGCTCTGAATATCTGAGGGCGAAAAAAGTGCAGATTTTACGCTCGATGCCTTTGTTACCCAGAATTTTGCGTTCCTGGGAAGTATCTCACCCCACGGCAGCGCGTACGTCCCGTTGAAAAGTTCATCCCAGTTCTGAGCCTTTAACGATCCCACTTTATAAAGCACACGCTCCGCTGAACGAAGCCCTATATTGGCGCGTGCTATTGCCTCCGCATCACCCGTGAATGTGACTCGCCCATCGCTCACCTCGCTTATTTCATATCCAAGATCATATATTTCATTCTTAACAACGCTCTCCATTCCGAAATGGCAGGGAGCTATCAATTCAAACTGCTGCATATTGCACGTCACCTCATAATTCCAATGTATGAAAAATCTATTGATTATGATATCATGATGCGCGTGTCAAAACTATTTTTTCAAAAAGTTTTTCAATAATCGAAATTCTATGATTGACATAAAGAAAACCCTTCGTTATAATAACCTTTGCGTCACAGGATATGAGCCTTTTGTCTGGTATGTCCTGCCGGGGTGTGGCTCAGTTGGTAGAGCGCCTGGTTTGGGACCAGGATGTCGCAGGTTCGAATCCTGTCACTCCGATAAGATGATGAACGCTTTTGAAAGCGGAACTCATCGAATGTAGCTTGACAATATGTTTTAAGATATCGGATTAATATCTGCGGGTGTAGTTCAATGGTAGAACACTAGCCTTCCAAGCTAGATACGTGGGGTCGATTCCCATCACCCGCTTTTTTTGTACCCAAAAGTAAAGGAGTGCGTATGAAATTATTGCTTGTTGCAGTGAATGCAAAATTTATTCATTCTAATCCGGCTATATATTGCTTGAAAACCTACGCCAAGGATTATCAAGAAAACATTGAGTTAGCGGAATATACGATTAACCAAAACATAGATGAGATCTTACGCTCTATCTATG
>JAAZDA010000079.1 GCA_012512995.1 Clostridiales bacterium
AAATTCTGCGAGATGAGGGGATACAGGGATCACGAGGATGCAATGCTCAGGATCGCAGAGGATGTCAAGAACAGTGCGTACAGGATAATCGAAGACAAAGGCGCGACATATTATGGAATAGCCATGTCAGTCAGACGAATCTGCGAGGCCATAGTACGTGATGAGAAATCCATACTCCCTGTTTCAAGCATGATGCATGGACAATATGGAATTGAAGGATGTGCGCTGAGCATGCCGGCAATAGTCGGGGCTGACGGAATTGAAACGCTTATTCCACTCGAACTGGATGAGGATGAACTGTCAAAACTTCATGAATCGGCTGATACGCTTAAACAGGTAATTGTTGACTCGGTTGGCCTATAACTTATTTGTAAGAAAACGAGGACTGATAATTGAACCTGTACATAAGTGATCTGCACTTCGGGCACAGCAAAATAATACCGTTTGATAAAAGACCATTTGCAGACGTTGATGAGATGGACCGCGTTATGATCGAGCGATGGAATGACCGCGTCCGGAATGACGATGACGTTTACATTGTCGGTGATTTCAGCTTCATGAGCAGGCATACAGATGACTGGTATCTGGAGCAGCTTAAGGGGCACAAACACCTGATTGTCGGCAATCATGATGAACCGTTGCTCAGAAACGAAAAGGCAATGGCGTACATTGAATCAGCTGATAAGATGCAGCAGGTTGCAGACGGAGATAAACAGGTAGTCCTGTGTCATTTTCCTCTTGCGGAGTGGGACAGAGAGGCCTTTGGCTCCTGGCTTATATATGGACATCTTCATGCCAAGAAGGATGAAGTATATGAGTTTATGAAAAACAAGAAAAGAGCACTGAATGCCTCAGCCTGCATAAACGGATATACGCCGGCTTCACTTGAGGAACTGGTCAGTGCAAATGAAATATTCCAGCGGGACGAGGTAAATGAGCATGATCCTGGGACTTACGTATTATGAAATCTGCATGGATTTTCTGGTCTATTCTTTTCTGGGCTGGGTCCTGGAGGTAGTTTTCCATGCGTCAAAACTTGGCAAGATAGTTAACCGCGGTTTCCTTAACGGTCCGGTCTGCCCGGTATATGGGTTCGGGATGGTGGGACTTTTGATGTTGCTCAGATCCACCAGCCCGGCAGATGCTATCGAAGACACCAATGTATTTGTGCTCTTCTTTATATGCATGTTATTTGGAAGCGCAGTAGAACTGCTGGCCGGATGGCTGCTCGATGTTATCTTCCATATGAGGTGGTGGGATTATTCAGATGAACCGTTTAATCTGCACGGTTATATCTGCCTGCGGTTCAGCCTCTTGTGGGGATTGGGCGGCATCGTCGTGATCGGTATGTTATACCCGATGCTCAGCAATATTACAACAGCGAAGATCCCACAGAAATACGGATGGATCATCATGCTGTTGTTATATATTGTGTATTTTGTTGATTTCATAGTGACGGTCGCATCGATACTCGGGCTGAATAAAAAGCTGAAAGAAATCGACAGATTGCAGAAAATGCTGCGCAAAGTATCAGATAACATGACCGAGCGTATTGGAAAGACAGCATACAAAGCTGGTGAGCAGATTGGAGAGGGCGCAGTCCAGGCAAGCCTTGCAATGGACAATGTGCGTGATAAGGCATATGCCGCCAAAACAAATGCAACCATCAGGAAAATCAACATGGAAACCGGCATAATAGAAGGCCGCAGGAACCTGCACGAGAAATATGCAGCAGCTGTTAAAAAGCTTGATGACCTGCAGCAGCAACTGAAGGCACAATCCAAACAAAAGCCTGATTTTCCAGTTGACAAGGACGTGCAGTAAATAGTATTATTATCAAGCGGTTCAAAAAAC
>JAAZDA010000080.1 GCA_012512995.1 Clostridiales bacterium
ACCACATACGGATCAGCCGACTTTGATATTGCCTCTGATTCCTTTGCGCCGCGTAAATCATTCACTGCATCCAATATTGGTTTTGCACGCAGAACGCAGCCGGCTCCGCCACCGAAAGGCGAGTCATCCACATGGCGAAAACTTCCACCTGCGTATTTCCTTATGTCAACAATATTGAGTTCAAGTGCTCCGTTGCTGATGGCATGTGCCGTATTTGGCCAGTTTTCAAAACCATTCAGGCATTCAGGGCATACCGTAAGTATCGAGATTTTCAAGGCAACTCCATGTTCTGTTGCTAAATTATTCCGGGCAAAAATCAGTATCCCAGATTTTCGTGGATCAGTATCACTTCATACTCAGCCTTGAGATATAAGCAAATTCATCCAGTTTTCTTTTCAGCATATCGAGTTCCGAAAGATCGATGCAGTTCGGAATTGCATTTTTTCTCACTGCATCATAGCATTTATTAAAACCAAACCATCTTACCTCGGAGATTTCTTCTTTTTGAACCACAAACTCTTCCGGTTCCAGATCACGCCACAACATGAACACGCGGCTCACCTGATTATCCCTAAACACTTTGCCGTGAAACTCTTTCTCAAATGAGTGGCGCTTAAGACCACAGTCTGTCAGCTCGCCCATTGTTGCTTCTATTCCAAGTTCTTCTTTCAGCTCTCTCAGCGCCGAAGCAATATATCCAGACCCTGCCGGAATGTGACCGGCGCTTGAGATATCATAGCATCCCGGAAATGAATCTTTATCCGTGCAGCGCTTCTGCAGAAGCACTTCTATCTTCCCATTATTCATCCTGAATATCCAAACATGTGAAGTCCTGTGGCGTATTCCTTCTTCATGTGCTTTGGAGCGCGTCACTTTCTCTCCTGTCGGTTCTCCGTTTTCATCAACTACATCAAAAATCTCTTCTGCCTGTTTCAACTCACTATTTCCCTTCATTTAAGATTAAATGATAAAAAGCTTGAATAATCCACGATGTGCTTTTTTAATGTTCAAGTATGAACTATTCATATTTGAACCATTCAGGTTTATATGCTGATAGAGTCAGGAGATACAAATGAATAACATTGAATCCTATTACAACGTAATGATTGCATATGAGAAATGCTGCAAGCCGCTGTGTGTGAAATTTAATCTTCCGCAGACAGCATTTGATATTCTCATGTTTCTTGCAAACAATCCCAAGTATACTTCGGCAAGAGATATTGTTGAAATCAGACACATTAAAGCGAATCTTGTATCCGTTAATGTTGACAGGCTTGTTCGCGAAAAACTAGTTGAACGTCTGCCTGTTGATGGGGACAGAAGAAAATTCAAGCTCGCATGTACCCATGCCGCTGACCCTGTAATAAAAAGCGGGCAAAATATGCAAAAGGAATTTTATAATGCATTGCTTAATAATATTGATGCGGCTGACCGCAAATTTTTCTCATCTACACTGAAAAAAATAAATACAAATGTTGATCAGATTCTGAAAGGATAAATTACAAATGAATATTCTTAAAGTGATACTGGTTACATTCTTCGCCGGAATGGGTGCAGGTATCGGCACAGGTTTTGCCGGAATGAGTGCTGCCGCAGTCATAAGCCCCATGCTTATTACATTTCTGGGTGTCGATCCATATCTTGCTGTAGGAATTGCCCTGTCATCAGATGTTCTTGCAAGTGCAGTTTCCGCTTACACTTATGGTAAGAACAAGAACCTTGACATCAGGAACGGTATCATAATGATGCTGAGTGTACTTGCATTCACTGTGGTCGGCAGCTATATTTCAAGTCTCGTCCCTTCAACGACAATGGGTGGCTTTTCGACATTCATGACTTTTCTTCTGGGTGTTAAATTTATAGTCAAACCCGTTCTGACTACAAAAGAAAATTCTCAGAAATGTTCCGTGAAGAAAAGAGTACTCCAATCCATAATCTGTGGTGCAGTAATCGGCCTTATATGCGGCTTTGTCGGTGCCGGCGGCGGAATGATGATGCTGCTGATCCTTACGTCCGTGCTCGGCTATGAGCTGAAGACCGCTGTCGGAACAAGTGTATTCGTCATGGCATTTACAGCATTCACCGGTGCAGTCTCTCATTTTGCTCTGGGAGGTCTCCCAGATCCGCTGATTCTTATCCTGTGTGTTGTATTCACACTTATTTGGGCCAGGATTTCCGCAGTCTTCGCAAATAAGGCACCCGCCAAGACCCTCAACAGAGTCGTCGGCGTTGTACTTGTCGTTCTCGGCGTTGTTATCCTGCTATTCTCACTGTAAACGCTTATATATGAGCACTGCCTGACTATTCGTGACTCATGCGCGGCCTGCCTGATGTGTATTAACTATGACTTGTCATATTCAAGCACTGTATCTTCGCAGGAACGCATGGCCAGTATAGTTTTGCTTATAAGATCATCAAGGCTTATTCCCATCATTTCCGCGCCCTGCTCTATTACCTGTCTTGAGCAGCCTGCGGCAAAACTCGGAGTCTTGAACTTCTTCTTGACTGACTTCAGTTCCATATCCTTAACGCTTTTTGAAGGGCGGATCAGAGCAGCCGCTCCTATTAGCCCTGTGAGTTCATCTGTAGCGAACAGAATCTTTTCCATTTCATGCTCAGGTTTCACGTCAGCAACAAGACCATAGCCATGGCTGACGACCGCGTGGATCATGTCCTCTCCGACCCCGCCTTCGCGCAGTATCTCAACAGCCTTTACGCAGTGCTGATCAGGATACATTTCAAAATCGACGTCGTGGAGAAGTCCTACACTGCCCCAGAAGTCCTCATCTTCACCATACCCGTATTCTTTTGCATACCATCTCATTACACCCTCAACGGTATATGCGTGATGAAGGTGGAACGCATCTTTATTGTATTTCTTTAACAGCTTAACAGCGTCGTCCCTGCTTATGTGCTCTTTCATGATTTTATGTAAGCTCCTTTTTTATACAGTTGAAATCTTTACCTATGCATTATACCGCCATATAAACCACAATGCATTCTGTGTTTTCTTAAACATTCGCTTCCACGAACCATTGATTATTGTCTTCATAATACAAGTGGCTCTCCCGTCCGTCTATGACACATGTATACCGCATCCCGGCACCTCCCGCCTTGAGACTGGCCGCCCTCCTTTTATCTGTTATCCTCTGGATTTCATACTCGTGTCCATCGCCCCATATGATAGCTGTTGGTTTCAGTTCGCCGTCTTTCGTGAACAATGCCTTTACTTCCACATAAGCTTTTCTGCTGTCCATACCTGCACCTCGAATCCATCATGTAAAATATCCTTTTGGATGCACCGTGTGATCTTCCTTCGCATTCACCCCGGATAGACCCTCGTCCTTAACCATCAGACCGCGTTTCACGCTATAAAATCCAAACCGCCTTCTTATATCATCTACTGTCTGATCCGCCTTCATCTGTTTATCGCGGTATCTGTAATCGCAGAAAAGATCCATCTGTTCGCAGTAAATATCAGTTACCAGATCTGCTCCCCGAATTCCAACGCTTCTTATCGGATGCTCCCAGTTATAATTCTTAAGGAAAAGCCTGTATCCTGTCTCAGCTATCTCAGTTGTTATATTTGTTACATTCCTGAGTTTTATCTGCCTTGTAAATGAATATAACCCATTATCCCTTACACTGATTTCTATCGTCCTGCACCTGAACCCGTTCTCCCTAAGCCTCGCAGCTACACTTTCAGACAAAACATACATAATTATCTTAACTTCTTCATTTGTTTCAAGATCTCTTGGCGTAGTCATACTGTTGCCCACTGACTTTACGGATGCTGATTCCCCTTTGACTTTTACCGTGGAATCATCCTTCCCATTTGCAAACAGCCATAGTAACAGTCCTATCTTACCCAGGCTTCCCTGCAGTATTTCCGGCTCCGTGCGCGCAATATCACCTATTGTAAGTATGCCCATTCTATAAAGAGTTCTGTTCGTGCTCCTGCCGACATAAAGAAGATCAGACGCAGGAAGTGGCCACGCCTTTGTCATGTACTCGTCTCTTCCCATAGTGGTAATGGCATCTGGCTTTTTGTAATCGGATCCAAGTTTTGCAAATATTTTATTGAATGAAACCCCTATGCTGACTGTGATTCCGAGCTCCGACCTGATTCTGGCGCTTATCTCCTGTGCTATCTTGAGCCCATCTCCCTTAATACCTGCGCTTCCTGTTACGTCAAGCCACGATTCGTCTATGCCAAATGGTTCTATCCTGTCCGTGTAATCATCATATATTTCCTGAGCCATCCGTGAGAACCTGAGATACAGGCCCATTCTTGGCCTTACGAAGCATATTCCCGGGCAGGCCTGTCTAGCCTGCCACAGTGCCATTCCTGTCTTGACCCCTCTTTTCTTTGCAAGGTAATTTGCCGTTAGAACTATTCCGTGACGTGCCTCGGGATCACCTCCGACGGCCATCGGCACATTTCTGAGTTCCGGACGATGCAGCATTTCCACACTCGCATAGAAGCAATTACAATCGCTGTGTAGAATGACCCTGTCAGTGCCCACCTTTTATCCTCCGTGCCATACACCATGTCGTATGGATCACTGTATGGCGATTATAGCTCGTTTGTATTTCGAATTCAAGACATATTTTACGCTTTATTCGATTTATATTTTATTTTTTGTTGCTTTTCATGTCGCATTCATATATACTCTGTAATAAGTGGTCAGGACATACGATCCTTGCATTATCAACTTCTCTTTAAGTGGCATTTCGTCAGAAAGGCATACTGACATGAATAAAATCGGAAAGATACTGCAGAACTGCAGGAAAGAAAGAGGCCTTCAACAACAGGATGTGTCAAAAGCTCTTGATGGTTACGGAATACATGTAGGTTTTTCCGCTGTCAGCGCATGGGAGCGTGGCGTAGCTGTTCCGAACACAGAGCAGTTTCTGGCACTCTGCAGAATATATGGAATAACTGACATCTATAATAAATTTATAGGAGGACACAATCCTGACGACCCATTGTCAGATCTTAACGATGATGGCAAAAAGAAAGCCCTGGATTATATAAGGCTCCTTAATATCTCCGGTGAATACAGAATTAAGGAAGGAACGGTCATTGCGCCATTCAGGACTCTTCCCGTATATCTTCTTCCAGTTTCTGCAGGAACCGGTGATTTCCTCGACAGTGACGACTATGATTTAATAAACGTTGGGAATGAGGTGCCAGATAGTGCGTCCTTCGGAGTAAGGATCCACGGAGACAGTATGGAGCCGCGTTTTGTAAACGGTCAGATTGTCTGGGTTCAGCAGACCCAGGATCTTTGCAGCGGTGATATCGGTGTTTTTTATCTCGATGGTAATTCGTACTGCAAAGTTTTACAGAATGACCAGTCTGGTCAATCTTTAAGTTCTCTTAACAGTGACAAGTATTCCCCGATTCACATAACAGTCAACAGCGATTTCAAAGTCTTCGGCAAGGTTGTTGGGTAAATGCAAAAATTTTTTTGTTGCTGTAATCACATGCCTATGGTAATCTATGAGAACGGCAGGCGTTCTGTCTGCTGTTCTTATCAAATATCTTTCTATTCTTATTTTCATTCGGACATCCCGAACAAATCACTCTAAGTAATTGAAACAATATGGCAAGTTCAATATAATTAAGGAGGAAGGCAAGTGAAGGAAGAACAAGTTAATAGCTGCAGGTGTTTTGATGATGTGGGGATAACCGACAACATCATGTTCAGCACGGTGTTTCAGGAGAACAGCGAACTGTGCAGGAATCTGCTCGAGAGCATACTGGGTTTTGAAATTGAGAAACTGACGTATCTCGAGAGGGAAAAGGCTGTAAACCCGGTCTATGACGGTAAGGGGATAAGGCTTGATATACTGGCAAGAGCAACTGGTAAGGTATACAACGTCGAGATGCAGAACCGGCGCATAGATAATATTCCAAAGCGCAGCAGATTTTACCAGGCGGAGCTGGATGTGATGCTCCTTGGCAAGGGCGAATATTATTCGGAAATACCAGATTCATTTGAGATCTTCATTTGTGGGTTTGATCTCTTTGGTGAAGGTCAGTATGTCGAGAGGTTCAAAAAACTCAACCTGAGGAATTACAAAGAACTTGGTGATGGTACTGAGAGCATATTCGTAAATACTGCTGGAACTGAAGGAACAATAAATCCGGAATTAAAAGAGTTCATAGATTACATTAATGATCCAAAGATTGTTGAGAAGCTTGATAATGGGAACTGGATTAAACAGGTCGATGATAAGGTCCGGTTCAAGCGCAGTAATGGAGAATGGAGGCATGGTTATATGATGTTTGAATCAATGATGCAGGACAAATACCATGAAGGACTGAAGGAAGGAAAGGCTGAAGGCATGGCTGAAGTAAAGGCTGAAGGCAAGGCTGAAGAGCGAAGTCTCTTATGCAAGATTTTTAAATTATCTCGTGATGGCCTCAGTTACTCTGATATCGCAAAGCAAGTTGATATACCTGAGAATGAAATCAAGAGCATCCTGGGCTGAGACCTACCAGATATAGTTTTATCAGTATTTGGACGCTATGATTATGGCTGTTTGATACAAAGTCATTCTTTTCTGCAAGCTGCAAGCAGAAAAGAATGACTTTGTATTCAGCCAAGCTTGATTTATACCTCTATTATTTGCAGATGCTGTCTATCCAATCGAACAACTCAGGAAGATCATAATCACCTGCATGAGGTATTCCCCACGGATGTGCTATATCTGTGTCAATACCCGCATCTTCAAGTTTGAGAGCAAGTATCTCGGAAATTGCCAGTGATGTGTCCCTGTCGACCGCACCGTGGCGTATGCGGAAATGTGTTGCCTTAACTGCTATCGGGTCATCTATGTAATACATGGGATTCATAAGTCTGACCTGGTCTTTTTCTGCTATTGCTCCGCCCACTGTATCATGTTCCTTTGAAAAGGCTGTGAAATGTCTCTGTTTTACATCAGTCGTGCCAAAGAGCTCATTCTCAGCTGTTCCCATACTCACGTTATCAAATGCCGGTGCTTCTTTCATTCTTGTGCGGAACCTGACATACTCTTTCCAATCGACCGAAACTGCGCGGCCATTTTCCACCCTGAGCCAGTCAGCCACCTTTGAATCGCTCATAATATCATGACCTGCATCGAGCTCTTTTTGCGCACTTTTCAGCACATTTTCAATAACGTGATTCAGAAATGATCCTGTTCCATCATCATCAAGCGTCATGCTCTGACCTTTTTCATCAGACAGATTCAGCATATTCAGGTACCCCGGGAACCTGTTACACAGCTCCACTGACAGTGCCTGCTGCTTTCTGGTCATCTCTCCATCCACCGGAATGAACTTCGGCGGCTTCATCATCCCACCGTTTCCGTCTACGCCTGGTCTCTTACCAAGAACCGGGTGATCTGACGGCTCTCCTTCAAGAGGTTCTGCTATTATCGCTCTGTGATAATCATTAAGTCCACAGAACTCCCATTCATATGCCACATCAGCATGATCAAGATTTGTTATCGGACAATAGCATGAAGATGCGAATACATCATCTCTTTCATCAGCGGCGCCTATTTCTTTCAGATAAGGCTCATAATCAGGGTGATTTCCTGTTGTTCCGAGAAGCGAAGACATTGCTCCTCCGGCGCTTGTTCCGTTAGTTATTATCCTGTCTGTGTTCCCTGGAATAAGTTCTTTATTATGGCGAAGAAATCTGACAGCAGCCTTGAGATCCACGATTCCTGCCGGCGCAACACCAACATTTTCACCCTCAGCATTCCTGTTGCCACGTCCTCTTGCTCCGGCAGAAACCACTACATATCCATTGAGCAATGCATAGAATGAAGCATTTGTTTTGCCCATGAAATTCTTACCCGGCGCTTCCTCAGGTCCTGGCATATAACCTCCGATAGTGTTGGGCATAAATATCGGAGCACTGTGCAGATCATAACCGTTTATACTGCCGCCCTGATAAAAAATCTCCGGCACATAGATGGAAAGTCTTTCAAGATCCGGCACCTTGGGAGATTCGCAGTATGGGATGTGCTCAAAAGTGCGGCATACCACTGTTCTGCCCTCTTCTGTTATCTTCTGCACTTCAAAATCTGTTTCATTAAACTTAAGACTCATATTCTTCTCCAATGTTCCAATTATATGTTAACGCGCATGCCGGCTGGCCAAACAAAAATCAAATGTGCCGGCACAACATACGCGTATGCAAACTGCGGATTATTTACTTCATTTTGCTGTTTTTTCTCCAAGTGACGCACGGATTTCAGGAAGATACTTCTCAACATCCATTAACAGTATGCAGAAGAACAGTGCGACGCTGATGATGAGTCCGAGCCATGAGAAATCAAATACTATTGCGCTCTTAACAGCATCTGTCTGAACAGCAGCAGCTCCGTTGTATCCGGCAAGACCGATGATCCAGCCTGTGATTGCTGAGCCAAAACCTATACCGACCTTTGAACCAACTGACTGAGATGCACTCATAAGGCCTTCTGAGCGGATACCTGTTTTCCATTCACCGTAATCACATTCATCAGCTATCAGTGCATAGATTCCAGCAAATATCGGACCTGCGCCGATAGAGCGAAGGATTGTTCCCGCGAGCAGCAGAGCGTAGCTTGTTCCGGCAAAACCAAGTACTGCAAAACCTGCGACAAGGCAGCCTGTGCCGATGAGCATAAAATTGCGCTTTGAAAACTTGTTAGCGAACCAGGGCATAAAGAACAGAATAATGATTCCGGGAAGCTGTCCGATACTCATGAGCTGTGTCATGAATATAGGCTCGCCCAGCACTACATTGCAATAAAAGATCTGTGAAGCGATCGCATTTGCATTCATAAGAAGAGTCAGCGCACCTACGCCGATGCAGAGCCAGAAATAACGGTTCTTAAGAACTGCAGGAATCTGCTGCTTAAGAGGAAGTATATCCTTCTTCTCTACGCCATCATCAGTCATTCCGACGACTTCTTTGATCGTAAGTCCGGGAATAAGGATGAGAACGCAGGCAATGATCCCAAGCACAATTCCGGTCACTGTCCAGCCAAACTTGATCGTGAGTCCTGTAATTGCAGTACCTACAACAAGTCCCGCGAGGTTATTACAGATAGAACTGACAACAGATGTTGTGTTGCGATCCATGGGATTTCTTGTCATTCTTGCAAGAAGAGCTGCGTGTGCAATACCGAAGATCGTGTATGCTACACAGTTAAGGAAGATGTATGTGAGATAGGCATATACCATCTTTCCTGCTTCTGACCAGCCGGACGGCACGCTTAGGATCAGCACTATACCTATTCCGATGAGCGGCGCCGAAAGAATGAGCCACGGTCTCGCTTTCCCGAGCTTCGTATTTGTTTTGTCTACTATCGAGCCCATCGCGATATCTGTCACACCATCGAGCAGACGGCATACCACGAACATTGTGCCGATCGCTATTGCATTCAGCATTGCTGTGTCGGTGTAATACGACAGCAGGAACGATGCGAGCAGCGTGCTCATGACATTTCCGCCTGCGGCTCCCGAGCCGTAACATATCTTCTTCCACATCGGAGTCTTCCGCGACTCCTTCTCAATTACTGCATTTGTGTTACTCATATGACCCTCCTTGTCAAAACATGTGAACCTGCTGTCTGCACTTAATAATGCAGCTGTCAAAAGCATCCTTTTGTCATTGCGGAACTTTCAATCCTTAATATCATCATATGTTTTGCCAGCATAAAGTTCTTTACATGGATTAGCGCAAAAATTACGTTAAATTGCACCCTGCGCCTTTTTCCGGAACTTAAGCGGCGTAATTCCATAGTATTTGCCGAATGCATTTATCAGTGAGCGTGAGTCCGGGAAGCCGCAATCCAGTGCGATCTCTGTCACTGTGTGGTCTGTCTCTACGAGCTGTGTGCGTGCGGTCCCAAGGCGATATCTACACACAAATTCCATAAAGGAAAAACCCGTGTTGCGGCGGAAAAATCTTGCGAAGTATTCCTTTGTAAAATAAAAGCGTTTAGCGACCTGTGCCTGTGTGATCTCTTCAGAATAATGTGCTGATACATATTCGATAACACCGCGCAGGCGCTCAAGATTCTTTTCGCTGTTAATTGGGAGGACCGTCTCTTTGCGGACAAGTCTTGATAGGCACAGATGATAGAGTAATTCGTATATCAGACTCATAAGATGCATCGCTATGTAAAGCGAATCTCCGGCTCTGTCATCTGTCGGATGCCTGCCCAGCTCAGTCATTATCGAAGTCTCTGTCTCTTTCTGTTTCTCTGTTTCAGAAAGACTCTCCGACAGAAAATACATTTCATTGAGACCCGGAACGTATTCCTCCATGAAACTTCTGTCAATCAGAAGAACTATTGCCACAGTGTGCGGGTCTGACGCTTGTTTTGCATCTTCCATGTCAGGTAACACCTTGTGTATGCTCTCCGAGTTGACTATAAACAAAGAGCCCGGTGCCGCCTCGTGTTGCTGCCCATCTATATAATGGATCGCGTGACCACTGAGCGTGTAGACGATTTCATATTCCGGGTGCCAGTGTTCAAGTATCGACCTATCCTCATCGCGTTCCCTGTCAGATCCTGCTGACACGACCTTGTTAATTCGGAACGGGAGGTTCTCAGGGAGTTCTACTATCTGGTAGCGCAGGTCTTCATTGCTTGCCATAGCCGTCCGCCTCCTCGATGATTTCAGAGATCTCTTTATCTGTGATTCCGTCTTTATGAAATCCACCTGTGCAGACAACCGTGCAGCCATGCTTTATACAGGCTTTTTCCGCAATCCTTCTGACAATCTCTTCGTCCCTGTGACCCGCCAGATTGATGACCGATGATGTGCAGCTCATGCTGCCATCGCCTGAAAGGGAAGGTCTTGGCACTGCTATTGCGGCAGAGCCTATATGCGGTCTTTCACCACCGCTCACAGTGATGCAAAGATCATCTCCCACCCATGTAGATTCAATGTTCAAGTGTTTTGTTATCATGCTGCTAAGTCAATATCATTGCTCGCTCGACAGACTTTATGCTCTGCGCCGCTGTGATGAGAATGTCCTCAGGATCGGTACCCTTCCTTTTCAGGCGCAATATGGTATTGCTGAGATATTCAGGAATTTCATACAGAAAAATCCTGACATACAGCTCATTCAGGAAGAAGTCGAAGATGAGAAACTCACGTCAGGTCTTCATAACGGGAAATACGATCTGATAATTGCAAGATCATCAATGCTTGATAAAAACTCAACTCAAAGAGGCGTCATCTGCATAGACAGGCTTGTCGCCGTTCTGCCATCAGACCATAGTCTGAGCAGAAGAAAATCCCTGTCGCTTTCGGACATTTCCGGAGAGGGATTTGTTTTGATGAATCCCTACACATCGGTATACAGCGTATGCATTGATGAGTTTAAAAAAGCCGGGATCCGCCCCAATATAATCGGGACCGCCCGGCCGGAATCAATCTTAAGTTCAGTTTCACTTGGCAACTGCATAAGCCTGCTGCCGCTAAGCAGCTTCGAAATATTCAGACTCAACGGTGTCAAAACTATTCCTCTGTCGCCGGATGTCCAGCTGCCGATCGTTGTGATTGGCAAGAAAGGTGCAAAATCACGCGCTGTGACAGCATTCGTTAAGACGCTGTAGGCGTTGCATCAGGATAAATCAAACAAATCTTTTATCGTCAACAATCTGGCTGAATCTTTCCTGGCTCTTTCCATGAAAGGTTTTGTATATCCCGATTTGCTGAAAAAGAAATAGTATTTATCCCGTACATCAAAAGCTGACGCGGCCGTAAGAAGGTCATCGTATTCTTCCATCGGCATCGGCTTGTTTCTGAATTTGCATTCGCAGAAAATTGCGGAAGTTCTATCTTTACTGAGTGCAAGGATATCAACATCATCCTGAGCTTTGATAACAGGATTGTTTCCCCACCACTTTCCCATGACAGATGGCACAAATGGAAGTCTGCCTTTACCTGCCATAATTGTAAGATACTGTCTGCATATATCCTCAAAGACAGGCCCCATATATTCATTTATATCAGTCATTATTTCTTCACTGGCCCTGTAATCTCCGAGCATACTGTAATAGCTCCTGTTTGCAAAAACATATCTGTACCAAAACTTATAATAATTATCCGTTATCTCATAAATTCCCTTTTTACTGTCCTTCTTTTC
>JAAZDA010000081.1 GCA_012512995.1 Clostridiales bacterium
AATATGTTCCTGATATCAGCAAGATCCGTGTATTCGTTGAAGCTCTCGACAATCAGCACCCGCATAATTCCGATACACTTGTTTTCACTGCTACAGACGGACGTGTGGTAAATGTTACAGGCGGCACCAATAAGCGCCAATACATGGATTACAATACTGAAGCTCTCTATATTTACAACGGGCTGGAGACAGGACTGCAGGAAGTCCACGCTCCCGGTTATTCTGTCGGTAACACATATATTGAGATCGATGTGACCAATCAGACACTCTACTATTATGAGAATGGAGAGCAGAAAATTTCCACACCGATAGTTACAGGAAATATTGCCGCCGGTCACAACAGTCCCGCAGGTTATTTTTATGTCCGTGCCAAGAATCTGAATCAGTCTCTTGTCGGGCCCGGTTATGTTTCATTCGTAAATTACTGGATGCCAATAAAGGGCAACGTTATCGGTATTCATGATGCTACCTGGAGATCAAAGTTCGGCGGCTCAGTATACAAGACATCCGGTTCACACGGCTGTATAAATGTGCCTCTTTCAAATATGGAGAAACTATATCCTATGGTACAGGTCGGCACGCCCGTTGTTGTGTTCTACTGATCACAGACCCTGTATTTTCAGGATGTCATCAGCGATCAGATAAAACTATATATCAATTCATATGAGGAGTTGAAAGGAGCTAGAATGGGACGAGTTTACAACTTTTCCGCCGGACCGGCTGTTCTGCCGGAAGAAGTACTCAGGACTGCGGCAGCAGAGATCATGGATTATCACGGCTGTGGTCAGTCAGTAATGGAAATGAGCCACAGGAGTAAGGTCTTTCAGGGAATAATTGATGAGGCTGAGCATGATATCCGCGAGCTCATGGGCATTCCTGACAATTACGAAGTATTATTCCTTCAGGGCGGAGCTTATCAGCAGTTTGCAGCTGTTCCGATGAATCTTATGAAGAACGGAAAAGCCGCATATATCATTACCGGACAATGGGCCAAAAAAGCATGGAAGGAAGCAAAAATATATGGTGACGCTGTCGCTGTAGCATCATCTGAAGACAAGACCTTCACATACATCCCTGATTGTTCCGATCTTGATATTCCTGAAGATGCGGATTATGTCTATATCTGCGAGAACAACACTATCTATGGCACAAAGTATCACAAGCTTCCCAACACAAAAGGACATGTACTTGTAGCTGATGTCTCCTCATGCTTCCTTTCGGAGCCTGTTAATGTAAATGATTACGGTGTAATATACGGCGGCGTTCAGAAGAACGTCGGTCCTGCAGGAATGGTCATTTCTATCATCCGCAAGGATCTGATTCCCGAGGAACCTCCTGTTGCAAACACTCCTACTATGCTTCGCTGGAAGACACAGGCTGATGCTCATTCGCTATTCAACACACCGAACTGCTGGGACATTTACATGTGCGGACTTGTTTTCAAGTGGCTCAAGGAGAACGGCGGTCTGTCAGCTGTCAAGGAGCGCAATGAAAAGAAGGCAAAACTTCTTTATGATTACCTTGATCAGTCAAAACTTTTCCATGGAACAGTCGTTCCTGCTGACCGTTCCGTAATGAACGTTCCGTTTGTTACAGGAAATGCTGATATGGATGCTAAATTCGTCGCGGAATCAAGTGCTTATGGTCTTGTAAACATCAAAGGCCATCGCTCAGTCGGCGGCATGAGAGCTTCCATCTACAACGCCATGCCTTATGAAGGCGTCGAGGCGCTCGTGAACTTCATGGACAAGTTTGAAAAAGAAAACTCATAATTCTAAAAGGAGCCTGAAATGTATAAATATGCTTGTTTGAACAACATCGCCAGTGTAGGACTTGACCAGTTCGGAAAGAACTACCAGGCTACAGAGAACGCTGATGAAGCTGATGGTATCCTTGTCCGCAGCGCAAAACTTCTTGACACGGAGTTCTCTGATAATCTGCTTGCAATAGCAAGAGCCGGTGCAGGTG
>JAAZDA010000082.1 GCA_012512995.1 Clostridiales bacterium
ATCTGGGAAGAGGCCGGAATCGAATTTGAAGAGAATGACTCAGATAATGTGATCCCGATAATTCATCCTTTATATATTGGCGGAAAAGTCGATTTTTCGATACTGCATTTCTTCAATTACTTTGCCATACAGTTCGAATTGTGGCGCGGAATTGGAAAAAGGTTAGGCAATTAGCGGGCGGAAAGGCCCGAATCCACGATGATCAGAGATAATCAGACCTATTTCAACAGGCTTCATGTTGTGTTGGATGGTGCAATTGTCATCGTGAGCTACGTGCTCTCATGGCTGATCAAATTTAATTCGCCGCTTGCGACAACAACGCCAGGCGTTACGGCCTACAGTGCCGGAACATATTTTTCGGCGCTTTATTTTATTGTACCCTTATATCTGATCCTCTATTCAATATGTAATCTTTATAATTCACGCCGTATCACAAGGATACGCAATGAATTTCTGGAGATCCTGAGAGCCAATACCATAGGCGTCATCGGAGTCATAGTTGTATTCTTCATGGCCGAGATGAACGATTTCTCCAAAACATTCCTCGCACTGTTCTATGTGTTCAATGTTGTTTTCACCTGTGCTGTCCATTATGCATTCCGTTCGATACTGTACAAGATAAGACACAATGGCAAGAATCTTAAACATGTGCTCTGTATAGGCTATTCACGTGCCGCTGAACAGTATATAGACCGTATAATGATGAACGGGCAGTGGGGCTATTATGTGCACGGGATCCTGGATGATCATGTGCCGCGCGGAACAGCATACAAGGGAGTGAAGGTACTTGGGACGATAGAAAATCTCCAGTACATTCTGCCGGAGGATAAGCTCGACGAGATCGCAATAACTCTTTCTCTTAACGATTACGATAACCTTGAAAAAATCGTTGATGAATGTGAGAAATCAGGTGTACATACCAAATTCATACCGGACTACAGCTCGCTTTTCCCGAGTCATCCATATACGGAAGACCTCATGGGGCTGCCTGTCATAAATATCAGATATGTGCCACTCACAAATACATGGAACATTCTGGTGAAGAGAGCGATGGATATAGTAGGATCGTTGCTGTGCATTATTATTTTTGCGATTCCAATGCTGATCGCAGCTATAGGAACGAAGCTTACAAGCAAGGGCCCGATCATATATAAACAGGAAAGGGTAGGTCTGCACAGCAGGCCATTCCTGATGTATAAATTCAGGACCATGGAAGTGCAGACGCGTGAAGATGAGGAAAAATGCTGGACTAAAAAGGATGATCCGAGAGTGACAAAGTTCGGCGCCTTTCTTCGGCGCACAAGCATTGATGAGATGCCGCAGTTCTTCAATGTCCTTGGCGGATCCATGAGCCTGGTGGGACCCAGACCGGAGCGGCCTCAGTTTGTTCAGAAATTCAGAGAAGAAATACCGCGCTATATGGTCAAACATCAGGTCCGTCCAGGAATCACAGGCTGGGCACAGATAAACGGGTATCGCGGTGATACTTCCATTCGCAAACGAATAGAATATGACCTTTTCTATATAGAGAACTGGACCATAAGTTTTGACTTTAAGATCCTGTTCCTTACAGTGTTCAAAGGATTCATAAACAAGAATGCGTATTGAAATCGCGGTTATGTTATGAGACAATAACTTTCATTCGGGGCAAAACAAAAGTAAAGCCGAATATCTGGAGAAAAAATGGCCGGCAGATACAGCAGGAACAGCAAAGACAACGGAGATGATGGATATCAGGATTATGACGATTATGAAGAATACGCCAGAAGCCGTGATGACAGATCCTCATATAATGACAGAGCTGAAGATGATAACGACAGAAGATACAGGGATAATTATCGGGATGACGGATATGATGATGTGACAGATGATTACGGCGGCAACAGCCGCTATAACAAAAACGAAGACGAATATGGCAGCGACGGATACGAGAATGACAGTTATGATCGTGACGGCGGTTACGATGATGATCGTTATGATGATAACGGATATGATCATGATGCTTATGATGATGACTATGATGATCCAAAGCCCAAGCCGTCACGCCGGAACAACAAAAAACAACAATCATCGAAAAAGAGCAGAGACAGAAGACCAGATACGGGACGCGGAAACGGTGGCAGGAAAAAGGGCGGCAAGGGTAAGGCAATCCTCATAGTTGTTGAGCTTGTCATTCTGGTTGCAATTGCGGTATTTGCATATTTAACTTTTCGTGTTGAAAAAGTCGGTAAGATCGCCATCGACGAAGAAACAATTTCAGAGAACATGAATGACAACGTCCAGGAAGAAACGACTGAGGGCACAATGAAGGGGTATAAGAACATAGCACTCTTCGGCGTTGACTCCACGGAAGGTGAACTGACAAAGAACACCAGAAGCGACACGATAATAATAGCATCTATCAATCAGGACACTAAGGAAATCAAACTTTGCTCGATCTATCGTGATACATACCTGAACCTGGGCAATGATTCATACAATAAATGCAACGCAGCATATGCAAAGGGCGGTCCTGAGCAGGCTATAAACATGATTAACATGAATATGGATATGAATATATCCAATTTCGTAACGGTCGGGTTCAGCGGTCTTACAACAGCAATAGATGATCTTGGCGGTATAGATATAGATGTGGATGAGGCTGAGATGCCGCATCTTAACAGCTATCAGCTGACGATGTCAGAGGAACTTGGTTATAAATATCAGGAGGTTACCCAGACAGGACTTATTCATCTCAACGGTCTGCAGGCAACTGCTTACTGCCGCATAAGATATACGGCCGGCGATGATTATAAGAGAGCCGAGAGACAAAGAGAAGTCCTTATGACAACGCTTGAGAAAGCCAAAACAGCTGATGCCGCTACACTCAGCAAGGTCGTGGATGATGTTTCGGAGAAGATAGTCACGAATTTCGATATCACCAATGATATACTGCCGATGGTACTTGATGTCGCTGACTATAAGATCGCCGATCAGAACGGGTTCCCGCAGGAGGATATGCGTACAGCCGGAAATGTTGGCTCAAAGGGAAGCTGTGTTATTCCCCGCGATCTTGACAGCAATGTAGTCTGGCTTCATAAGTTCCTTTTTGACGATGATTCATACACAGTTTCAACTGAGGTCGATGAGTACAGTCAGCATATAGCAAGCGATACAGCAGGTGTAAGTTGATATGCCTGGCGAAAGCATAGTATGATCTTATGAGCGAAGGAGCCCCTGTCAAGGGCTCTTTCGCTTTAATGGGGTGAAAATGAAAAGCATCGATGTTGTAATACCGACATACAGACCCGATGGAAAACTGGTGGAAGCGCTCAGCATGCTTTCCGGTCAGAATTATCCTGTGCGTCGCATTTACATACTGGATACGCTCCTTGATGATGGAAGCTCAGGCTATGGGCTTATAGCTGATAAGGTGTTGCTGCCTGATGAACGTTTATCTGTGATGACTATAGATAAAGATGAATTTGATCACGGCGGAACGAGGAACATGGGGGCAAAACTTGCGAAGGATGCTGACTACATTCTGTTTATGACACAGGACGCGGTGCCGGCGGATGATAATCTGACAGCGGAACTCATCGCCGGATTTGCACATGACAGGGTGGCCGTGACGTATGCCAGGCAGCTGCCACGCACTGATGCGCTGAAATCAGAGCAGCTCTCACGCACCATTAATTACCCTGATAAATCCAGACTTAAGACGCAGGCAGATGTAAAAGAACTTGGGATAAAAACATATTTCTGTTCGAATGTGTGCGCCATGTATGACGCACGGATATTTGCGGAAATTGGCGGTTTTATTCCGCATGCGATATTTAATGAGGACATGATCTACGCGGGAAATGCGCTGAAGAAGGGTTATGCTGTATACTATTGCTCAGGGGCGAAAGTGATCCACTCCCATAATTACACAGCAGATCAACAGTTCCACAGAAATTTTGACATAGGTGTCTCACAGACAGATCATCCGGAAATATTTGCATCATTATCCTCGGAAGGTGAGGGTGTAAAG
Source organism: Clostridiales bacterium (assembly GCA_012512995.1). GTDB lineage: Bacteria > Bacillota > Clostridia > Lachnospirales > Lachnospiraceae > CAG-791. Next base: position 4,013 of record JAAZDA010000082.1, read on the forward strand.
TATGTGAAAAAGATGGTGTCTGCACTGAAAAAAGAGGGCGCGGCCAGGGAAATACCGGGTTTTATAGCCGGGTGTTTTGCAAGATTCACAGGGTATCGTCTTGGCCGAAGATATAAAAAGCTTTCAAAGTCATCAATTATGAAATACACTATGAATCCGGGATATTGGAAGTCAAACGATACAAAGATCCATTGATACGGGGAGGAGTTCAGCATATGTGCGGAATAGTAGGATATACAGGTAAGCTTCAGGCAGGTCCGGTCATAATTGATGGTCTGGCAAAACTTGAGTACAGAGGATATGATTCGACAGGAATGGCGATAAATGACGGCGCAAAGCTTCAGATAGAGAAAGCCGTAGGCAGACTCAATGTCCTTGAGAATCTTACACATGATGGCTCGACAATGCCTGGAACAGCAGGGATTGGACATACACGCTGGGCGACACATGGAACCCCGAGCGATGTCAATGCGCATCCGCAGTTCAACACGGCGCGGACAATTGCTGTCGTACAGAATGGAATAATAGAGAATTACATACAGCTCAAGGAGAAACTCGAGAACAGCGGATACCAGTTCGTATCTGAGACAGATACCGAAGTGATAGCGCATCTCCTGAATCATTATTATAAAAAGTATGAGAAAGACCCGATGCGTGCCATTGTTCATTCTCTTCAGAGGATGGAAGGATCGTATGCCATTGCAGTGATGTTCGAGGATCAGCCTGATGAAGTGTATGCAGTGAGAAAAGACTGCCCGCTTATCTGCGGAATATCGGATAAAGGTAGTTTTGCAGCGTCTGATGCAACAGCACTTCTCAAGTACACAAGGAATGTATATTATCTCGACAATAAAGTAATAGCAAAACTCACGAAGACGGATGGCATACATTTTTACAATCTGGATCAGGAAGAAATCGAAGTTCCCATGTCTCATGTGGAATGGGATACTGCCGCCGCAGAAAAGGGCGGATATGATCACTTCATGCTCAAGGAGATATATGAACAGCCGAAGACTGTACGCGACACTGTTTCACCCCGCGTGAAGAAGGGCGAAATAGTAATTGATGAGCTTGGTCTTACAGATGATGAAATCAGGAAGATAGAGAAGATATTTATTGTGGCCTGCGGCTCGGCTTATCATACGGGTGTTACGGGAAAATATGTTATAGAGGGGCTTGCAAGGATCCCGGTCGAGACTGATCTGGCATCAGAATTCCGGTACAGAGATCCGATATTCACGCCAAATTCAGTTCTGATAGTAGTGAGCCAGTCGGGGGAGACAGCTGATACGCTGGCGGCTCTCAGACTTGCAAAGAAGAATGGCGTGAGAGTCCTGGCAATAGTCAATGTGGTAGGAAGCAGTATAGCGAGGGTAGCCGATCATGTTTTCTATACATGGGCAGGACCTGAGATAGCCGTTGCAACAACAAAGGCATACAGTGCTCAGCTTTGCGCTATGTATCTTCTCGGAATGAAGTTCGCAAGAGTCCGCGGACATCTGGATGACCAGCATTATGCTTCGATGCTGGAGGATCTGAAGAGACTTCCTGATCAGATAGAACTGCTCCTCAATAATCACGAGCCGATACAGCGCTTCGCCAACAGATACATAGCTGCAAGAGACATTTTCTTCATCGGAAGAGGAATAGACTACGCGATCTCACTGGAGGGGTCCCTTAAGCTCAAGGAGATCAGTTATATACATTCCGAGGCTTATGCCGCTGGAGAACTCAAGCATGGGACTATATCTCTGATGGAAGAGGGAACGCTCGTGGCGGCGGTCTCAACACAGCCTGATCTGTATGAAAAGATGATAAGCAATATGGAACAGGTCAAGAGCCGCGGAGCATTTGTACTTGCAGTGACAAATGTCGGAAACACTGCTATTGAGAAGGCAGCAGATTATATAATACATATCCCGAACACAAACAAGTACTTTACAAATTCACTTGCAATAATTCCGCTGCAGCTCTTTGCTTATTACATTGCATGCAGCAGAGGCTGTGATGTTGATAAGCCGAGGAACCTTGCAAAGAGCGTGACAGTCGAATAGCAATACATCGGGCGCATACGCGCCACGCCCGATGTATAGCAGCGCGCTCCGCGGCTGCGACATTTAGCGCATACACACGACACGCTCGAACAATAGCAGCGCGCTCCGCGGCTGCGGGAAACGGGGGTATTATGGAGTTACAGGTAAGTGATAACGGTGCAGAAAGCTGGGAAGAAGTAATGCTGATCTACAATGCGGCATTGAAACAGATAAGCACCAAGTTGGAGATCCTGAATGATGAATTCCAGCATGTACATAAATATAATCCGATAGAGCATATTAAGTACCGCGTGAAGACTCCGAAGAGCATTGTCAAGAAGCTTAAGAGACACGGTTATGAATCAACGCTGGAAAATATGGTCAAGTATTGTAACGATATCGCGGGTATACGCCTGATATGCGATTACACTTCCGATATATACAGTATTGCAGATATGATCAGTAACCAGAGTGACATTAAGATAGTGGCGATCAAAGATTATATTGCCCATCCCAAGGACAGCGGATATATGAGCTATCATATGATAGTTCTTATACCGGTATACCTTTCGGACAGAATAGTGGATACAAAAGTTGAGATCCAGATACGAACCATAGCAATGGACTTCTGGGCAAGTCTTGAACATAAGATCCAGTACAAATTCCCGGGAGAGGTGCCTGAACATATTCAGGCTGCTCTTCTTCAGAACGCAAAAATGGTGTCAGAACTCGATGCAAGAATGATGGAGTTGAACAACGAAATACAGAAGCTGGCGGGAGAAGAGGGCGAACCGGAGCAGTAAATAAAGCCGGGATTTTCTGAAAAACACCACATAAAACGAGGAGTGCCCAGGTACCTTTCGGCACCCGGGCTATTATGAAAAATTATCTTTATCTCTTAGGTTTTTACATATTTAGAATAGCAATAATATGTGAATAAAGTGTGAACAAAATGTTAATCCGTGGTTAATTACCACAAAAAAAGATACAAAACATGAAAATATTAAGACATAATTACCAAAAGGTGCCTGTTTGTCAAATAGCGATGTCAATGCTATCATATTTACAATTGCTTTTGGCACACAGAGATCTTGGAGGATTTCATGAGTACCGATAAATATCTGGATATGGATACAGAAAACGCTGATGAAATGATACGTGCTAACGGAGAGGCAGAAGCCGCCGAACAGGAAAGGCTGCGCCGCGATGTGAGTTATTATCAGGAAATGCTCGGCGAGATGAAGGAGCTGTATCTGAAAAATAATGAACTGATAAGTCAGATGCAGGGACTCTGTGACAAGTACAGGAATAATTCAGGGAAGACCGGAACGGAGACAACATCGCCACCGACTGTTCATAACAATATTTTGGAACACACTGATGCAGAAGATAATAAAGGAGTCGATGCAATGAGCGACAATGCAGAAAATAAAGAGAATGAAGAGAATATGATCGCGGCGGTAAGCGCTTCGCAGAAGGCTCTTGAAGAACTTATTCACAGCTCTGACGAGCAGATACACAAAGACAACGTGAGGGTATATCGCAATGTTCAGGCTTCCATGATAGAGGAGCTTGAAAAGCAGACAAAGACACTGGAGACCTCTCTGTATGCGCTCCGCGAGGGCCAGAGTTCACTTGAAGAGCAGTTAAATGCGGCAGCGGCAGCTAATGAGAGCGAAAAGGACAAGCCTGAGAAAGGCAGAAACACGGGGCTGGGAATCTTTACGTTCATAATAGTGTTTCTCGTGTTTGTGCTTCAGGTATCAAATGCGTTTGGCCTTACAGATATGATCATGAAAATGTTGGAACTTTGAATATGGCAAGACAATACTGGAAACCTGGAAATATGCTGTGTCCGGTTCCTGCGGTGCTTGTCAGCTGCAGGGATAGGGCAGGCAAAACAAATGTAATGACAGCGGCCTGGACCGGGAACCTTTGTTCCGATCCTGTCATGGTGTCGGTGTCAATAAGACCGGAACGCTATTCGTTCCATATGATCGAAGAGACAGGCGAATTTGTTTTGAACCTGACTAATCGATCTTTGTGTCGTGCAACGGATTACTGCGGAGTGGTTTCAGGCCGTGATGAGGATAAATTCCAGAAGATGGGACTGACAGAGGCAAAATCACGGATGATAAAAGCACCCGGGATCGAGCAGAGTCCGGTGAGTCTCGAGTGCGTGGTGAAGCAAAGACTTGATCTGGGCACACACGTTTGTTTCGTTGCAGAAGTAGTGAGCGTTGATGTTGACGATAAATATCTTGATGAGGAAGGGCGCCTTGATCTTGAGAAGGCTGATCTGATAGCGTATTCTCACGGCCAGTATTATGCACTTGGTGAGAAGCTCGGCAAGTTTGGATTTTCGGTGAAGAAAACGAAATGAGAAAAGTCTCCGCACACCAAAGAAAAATTCATCTCTGGGCAGTGGCAGCTTCTCTTACCGCACTTGTCGTAAGTCTTTTCTTTCTACCCAGTTATTCGTCCTTTCAAAGTACCGGCAATAATATGTACACGGTCACGCTTAACGGCGAGGTCGTCGGTACAGTGGCATCTGAGTCAGATGCAAAGTCGTATCTGATAGATGCGAGAAGGCAGCTTGCTTCTGAATATGCGCAGTCTGCGGAACAGCAGTCAGATAATGCGGAATCAGGCGGCGAGCCGAGCGTTGATTCAGAGAGCCTTTATTATGCGGAAGCACACCTTTCTGTGGAAGGACGTGAAGTCCTTTGGGGAAAAGTCGACAGTCATTCTACAGTCGTGAGCCGTATGAAAGAGGTACTTGAGTCCGGACATGAGAGCGAGAGCACTCTTCAGCGCTGCTATACCGTAAAGATAGGCAACAACATACTTCATCTGGGAACCAGGGATGATGTAGTGGAATTGCTGACAAGTGCGCTTGAACAGTATGATCCGGACAGGGAATATGTAGTAAATCTTGTGCTTGATACATCTAAAGAAATCAACGTTCTCACAACTGATGTCCTTTCAACAAAGGAACAGCAGAAGATAGAGGAGAAAGAGGCGAGTCTCCCGACAGCCGGTGTCATAGCACAGCTGACAGATATCCTGAATTCCACAGAACCTGCTGTAGGCAAGAACTTTGAAGATTATACACTGGGGCTTACGGCTATTGGTTTCAAGGAGAAGATAGAGGTAGCTGAATCATATATGCCCGGGAACGAGATCATGGATCTCGAATCAGCTAAAGAACAGATACTGCAGAGCAAGGCCAAAAAGCAGATATATGAAGTCAGATCAGGGGACAGCCTTTCGGTGATTGCAGAGGATTACGGACTGACAGTCGATGATCTGCTGGCAATGAATCCAAACTACGAAGATGAAAATGCAACTATAAGAGTCGGCGATGAAATCACGGTCACTGTTCCTGAACCGCAGCTTTCCGTTGATTATACAATGCAGGAGTATTACGAAGAAGACTACGAAGAAGATCCGATCTATGAAGATAATGATGAATGGTATACTACGAAGACAGAGGTAATACAGCAACCGTCTTCAGGGCACAGAAAAGTTATAGCACTCGTTGATTATGAAAACGGAGAGAAAGAGAGCAGCGATATTGTAAAGGAAGAAGTGGTATCAGCTGCAGTGCCGATCATAATAATGAGGGGCACCAAGGTCCCGCCTACATATATCTGGCCGGTATCCGGCGGATATGTGTCTTCAGGATTCGGTGGAAGATCAGCACCTAAAGCCGGAGCCAGTACTTATCATAAAGGTATAGACATAGCTGTTTCAGTCGGAACAGCAGTTATGGCCTCAAGCGCGGGAACGGTCACATCGGCCGGCTGGCAGAGCGGATATGGATACGTTGTTTATATACAGCATTCTGATGGACGTGA
>JAAZDA010000083.1 GCA_012512995.1 Clostridiales bacterium
GTGGATTCTTCGTATGCCCCCATTGGTCTGGGTGGGGAGCGATCAGGATGTTTCTCCCTTTTGCTTCATCGGCTTCAACCAGGTATTCAATTTTCTCAGGATCAAATGACGAAACAACTGTCGAATTTGCCGAGTTAAAACTCGAATATATAATGCCGTCACGATTGTAATAAATGGTCCTATATGTATACTGCCCAAGGTAGTTCGCATGCATTCCCGCCCTAAGATCCGTTTTGGCCTTACTGAGATAATCCGGATCGATCTCATGGGTGGATGCCAGGCTCAGTGTGCGTATGTCGCTCAACATAGAGGGGCTTGAAAGAATATACTCTATAGCTGCATCCATTGTCGAAAGTGAATCATTCAATTGATTACAGATGCGGTCTGATGACTCAGAGAGGTGTACGTCAACCTGATCTTCAATGCGCCTTTTTTCCGAAAACGATGTTGTAAACCCAATTACCGCCGCAGAAATAAGCGTAAGCAGTAAATATAGCAGTAGAAGTTTTGATCCGAATCTCGACTTTGTTACAGATAAGTGCTTTCCCATGCAATCCCTCATGATAAAAGTATTGATCGACCTTTGGTGCTATATACCTTACACCAGTTTACATTATAATAAATTTTCGCAGTTAAGTTATTGCTGAAACAAATATGGACATAATTGTCCATACCGTTTAGGGATTTTTCCATGTAAGACATAACATCAAAATGATAGCCTGATAATGTAAATGCACTGCAATTATGTCGTGCAAAACAAATTCCAAGGAGGAAATGGTATGAAAATGAAGAAGTTATTGGCAGTATCTGCAGCTGTAGCCATGTCGGCCACGCTGTTGGCAGGATGCGGATCCTCAAATGCGACAGCAGAGACAGCCGCTACATCAGGGGCTGCGGCCACGGAAGCACCGGCAGCAGCAGCGACCTCAGCAGCAGAGGCTGCGCCTGCCGAATCATCTACCAGCGAGGCTGCTTCCACCGAAGCACTTGCTGCTCCCGAAGCAGACCTCAGTGGCACTACATTGACAGTGCTTGTAGATGCGGATACAGCAGCAGAAGGCTATGAAGCAGTATTTGCAGCTGCGACAGAAAAGTACGGCGTCAAGTTCGACATTGAAACAAGAGTCGGCGGCAGCGACGGCGATAATCTTGTAAAGACAAGACTTGCATCAGGTGACATTCCTGATCTGACACTGTATAACTGCGGAGCAAAACTATTCGCTCTTAACCCGACAGAATATTTCTACGATTTCAGCAATGATCCTATAGTCAATTCCTTCGATGATACATTTAAGTCTACAGTTACATATGATGGAAAAGTCATGGGCGTTCCCGTATATACAACACAGGCAGGTGCTGTTATGTACTACAAGCCTGATTATGAAGAGCTGGGTCTCTCAGTTCCCACAACATGGGATGAATTCCTTTCTAACTGCAAGGCTCTTAAAGATGCTGGCAAGACAGCGGTAGCCGGATCATTTGGAACCAGCTGGACATCGCAGGTAATCTACCTTGGAGATGAATACAATGTCCTGGCTGACAACCCAACATTCCCTGCTGATTTCGAAGCAGGTACTGCAAAGTATGCAACAACACCCGCAGGTCTCGAAAGCTTTCAGAAGCTTGCTGATGTAATTCCCTACTATAATGAGGACTACACCGCAACGACCTATGATGATGCCGTTGATATGCTCGCTAACGGAGAAGCTACACATTGGATCAGTCTTACACAGGCTCTTGGCAATATGGAATCCCTGTATCCGGACGCAATGGATAACATTGGAGTATTTGCGATCCCCGGAAATGATCCTGATAACTCCGGTCTTACAGTCTGGTATCCATCATGCTGGTACGTAAGTAAAGACAGTGCAAATGTAGACGCAGCTGTTACATTTATGGAGTACTGGTGTTCAAAAGAAGCTCTTGATATCTACAATGCCAACAGCGCAGCTTACGGTCCCAGTTGCATCAAAGGCTATTCTCTCCCTGACAACGCTCTTAAGTGCGTAAAGGAAGACATGCAGTCGTATTTCGATGCCGGCAAGACAGCTCCCGCTCTTGAATTCGAAACATCCGTTAAGGGCGCAAACTGCGAGCAGTTCACCTCCGCAGTAGGAACCGGTCAGATGACAGCAGAAGAGGCGGCTTCTCAGTATGACGAAGACTGCAAGAAGCAGGCTGTACAGCTCGGTCTTAATTGGAAATGATGTAATTTACATGCGTCAGCCGCGGGTCTTTATCCCTGCGGCTGATTTTTACGAAATGGAAAAGGTGGCGCCAATGAAAAAAGAAAAAATATACTCGATATGGTTTCTGTTGCCCGCATTCGCAATATTTGCTGTGTTCTTTCTGATTCCAGTACTCTCATCGTTTTTTTACAGCCTGACTATTTGGGATTTCAAAACATTCACTTTCTGTGGTCTCGACAATTACGTGATGTTCTTTTCAGAACCATCACTTAACACTTCACTGATCCATACACTTGTTTATGCATTTATGACAAGCGGACTGAAAGTACTATTCGCATTCTTCATTGCTCTGTTCCTGACCTCAAAGATAAGGACGAAGAGCTTTATACGTTCAGCAGTTTTCTTCCCCAACCTGGTTTCCGCAATCGCTGTAGGTATCACATTTTCTACGTTGATGCACCCCACCAAAGGCATCATAAATATTATTATCAAGGCTCCTGGCGGTAGCACAGTTAATTTCCTTGGAGACCCCAACATTGCATTGTTCAGTGTCATAGCTGTAGACGTTTGGAAGGGTGTCAGTATTGCGACTGTTATTTATATTGCAGGGATCCAGTCAATAGATTCCACCTATTACGAAGCAGCACAGATAGATGGTGCCTCGTTCTGGCAGAGAGTGTGGAATGTGACGCTCCCCATGTGCGCCCCGGCAATGGATTCAGTAATTATCCTGTCTCTTATAGGCGGACTCAGATGTTTTGACCTGATCTGGGCGATGACAGGCGGTGGTCCTGGCTTTGCTACTGACGTTATCGATTCTGTAGTCTACAAGCAGTATGCTGCCGGATTCTACGGATTATCCATAGCAGGCAACGTTATTATGCTTGTCCTGATTTCAATAATAGCCTTCCCGTTGCAGCACTTCCTTAACAAGAGAGAGGAGGCTCTGTCATGAGCAAAAAGAAGAAAAGACAGATATTGATCGGCGATATCGTAGGATGCACACTGGCAGTAATAATATTCATCTTCCCTTTCTACTTCATGTTCATCAACTCTCTGAAAGACAGACGTGAAGCAAATAAGTTATCGATTGCTTTCCCAACATCAATACATTGGGAGAATTATCTTGATGTTCTGAAAAACAATAATTACCAGGTGCTTATTGCGTTCAAGAACAGTTTTCTTATCATGTTGTTCGCCGTGGCAGTTCTTATCATTGTCTGTTCCATGGCCGGATATGTGGTTCAAAGAAGGAACGATAAGGTAGTCACGATCGTAAGCACTCTGATCATGTTAGGGCTTATGCTTCCTCCCGCAATACTCCCGACTATCAAGCTGCTGCAGCAACTTCACATTTACAAGACCATGTTCGGTATAGTTATGATAGAAATTGCGCTGCAGACACCTTTTACGCTCATGTTGTATCGCGGATTCGTGGCCTCTGTCCCAAAAGAGTTGGAAGAAGCAGGTTATATCGACGGTTGCACAAATTTTCAGGTCTTTTTCAAAATTGTGTTTCCCCTTCTCAAACCTGTTTCAGCGACCGTGATCATTCTGGATGCCGTAACTATTTTCAACGATTTCCAGAATCCGCTGTATTTCTTCAACGGTTCCAAAAATGCTACTGTACAGCTTACGCTTTATAACTTCATGGGGCAGTTTGCAAGTGAATACAATCTGCTGTTCGCCGATGTAATAATCATTACAATACCAATGTTGATAATCTTCCTGATCTTCAACCGGAAGATCGTCGACGGTATGGTTGCCGGTGCTGTAAAAGGCTGATATACAGGGCGCCCCGCTTTTTCACTTTCAAAGCGTGGTTCGGGTGATGAGTACACCCGGAAGATAACATAAGAGCGGTCCTCCTTCCCGGGGGATCGCTCTTATCAATTACCTGTAAACTCTTCGCGTATGCTAAGTCACATCATTTTAAGGCTCACTTCTCACTCATCTCAGTAAGCTTTTCGTTGATCTTTGTTATTTCCTCCTCATCAAGTCCCGGATGATATTTGTTGAGCAGATCTCTCATTGATCTCCCCCGCATCTCCACAGGCAGATGATCGTGAGGCATAAATTCCGTCATATACTTTTCTATAGCCTTGTTCTTAATGAGCCTGAGATTTGGAAGATCAATATTGTATTCATTTCTCAGAGATCCCGTTGTCTCATATGTTACCGAGTAAATGCCGGGCTCAAGATGACATATCCCACCCGAGACATTTGCGAACATCGGATTACTCTTATCATCAAATACAGAAGCACCGGCTTTTTCCAGGACCAGATCGGCACTGCAGTCGAACGGCACCGTCACAGATACCTGAACATGTTTTTCATCAAGGATCTTCCATGCACTCTTATACAGACCTGACGGAGAGTCGTACTCAGCTGACACTTCCTTAAGATTCCAGTTATATATCGGTTCCAGTAAAGCTCTCTTGAATCCCGCTCCATCAGGATACTCATTTATTCCTGCAACATGGCGATACATCCACTCCACTATTGATCCGTAGGAATAGTGATTCATTGAATTCATTTCTGTCCCTGAGATAGTCCCATCAGGGAGAAGAGCATTCCAGCGCTCCCATACCGTTGTTGCACCGAGATTCACCTCATACAGCCAGCCCGGATAGTCCTCATTGAGGAGCAGTTCAAATGCTAGGTCTGAAAACCCATTCTCAGTCAGAACATTTCCCAGCAGCGGTGTTCCTGTAAACCCGCTCCGCAGTTTGTGATCCGAAGCATTGAAAAGAGCACGAAGAGTATCCTTGATTTCCTTTTCGTTATCTGAAAGATGATACTTGAGAGTAAGGATCATTGCTGTCTGAGTGCGGATACAGCACATCCCAGTCGGTGAATAATACTCCTTTTTTACAGCAGCGAACTCATCATCGGCCAGCTTACGATATCTAGCCTCTTCATCTGTTTTGCCCAGCACCTTCGCTGCACGACTTACCAGATCAGCACTTGCAGCGTAGTATACATTTGAAATGAAGCCCTCATCAGTTCCACCCATTGCATGCTCCGGATCACCTTCCATATCGTCCAGTGCAAGCCAGTCACCATAACTGAAGTGCTGTCTCCAGGTATGATCCGCACCGTCGTATCTGTGTATCCAGTCGACCCAGTCCTTCATACTTTCAAACTGATCTTCAAGAATTGCCTTATCTCCATAGAAACAGTAAATCGTCCACGGGATTATACAGGCTGCGTCTCCCCACACAGATGAGGTCGTGATGACTCCTGCGGCCGGGATCACATCCGGGACCATTCCATCATGCTCATCCTGTTCAGTTTTCATGTCATACAAGTACTTTGCATAAAACGCATACGAATCTGTGAGATATGAAGCAGTTCCGGTAAATACCTGTGTATCGGCTGTCCACCCCATTCTCTCATCTCTCTGCGGGCAGTCCGTCGGAACATCAAGGAAATTATCCTTAAGCCCCCATGTGACATTAGATAGTAATTTATTGACAAGTTCGTGTCCCGTCTTCATATATGATCTGGACGCAACATCACTGTAAAGACAAAGACCGGTAAAATCCCCGATCCTGAGATCTGAAATCCCCTCTATCTTTACATACCTGTATCCATAATAGGTAAAACGCGGGCGAAGAGTGACCTCCCTGCCATTAGATATGTATATGAACTCAGACTTTGCAGATCTAAGGTTAGCATTATAAAAGTTGCCCTCCTGAAGGATCTCACCCGTCTGAATGTGTATCCTGCTGCCTTTCGGCTGATGCACCTTAAGTTCGAACAGGCCGGTGATCTCCTGTCCCATATCCAAAACAAGTTCTCCAGCTGGTGTGTGTATCAGTTCCTGAGGTTTCATTTCCTCATGGATCGTAAGATAAGGACTCAGGCGATCTGTCAGCCCTCCATTTGGGGCATCACATACAGTTGCCGGAGTCACTGGTGCCTCAGGCAATGTGTCATCAATATGTTCGCCATCGTATAAACTGGAATATGTTATATTGCTGCGTCTGACTGACCAATCTTCGCCGGTTCCAATTATTTCCTCTGAACCGTCTGTGTATTCTATGCGAAGCTCTGCTATGGCTTTCCATTCACTGCCATAATATCCTTTTTCCTGTTTTGCAGTGAATCCGAAACGTCCTTTATACCACCCATTCCCCAGAAGAACAGAAATCAGCCCTGCATCTTGTGACTTCTGCAGCATTTCTGTCATATCATATGTTTCGACCTGAATCCAGGCATTATAATTATTGGAAAACGGAGCCAGATATTCATTCCCGATCTTTTCTCCATTGAAATAGACCTCATACAGACCGAGCCCTGTCATATAAAGACGCGCCCTTTTAACGCTGCGTGTCCTGGCAGGAATTTCCTTTTCAAAATAAGGATGGCGCGGTTCATTGCTGTCACATGTGATCCATGCAGCCTCCCACTCCTCATTCATTTTGCCAGTCTCGAACCACTCAGTGTCTGAAATTATCACTTCATCTGCGTCTGAGCAGACTGACACCTGATAATAATACCTGGTTCGTGGTTTAAGCTCTATCGGAATTACCGTCCCCAACGAATTCAGGGATGCATCATAACCAGTATCTGTGATCACACTAAGTAAATTTGGATCTTCTGCTATGATTATTCTGGCTGCCGTCTGTTTCCTGCCCTCAGCATCGCTCACCTTCCATGAGACACTTACCCTGTTCATCAGAAATCCAAGCGGCTTGACGATATGATTGACTCTTACATCATAAATCCCCATGTGTTCTCCATTCTGAAACGTTGTTGTATTTGCGGATATGTGACGTTTCAGCACAGATCCAGATTTCGTTACCACCATGTACAGTGCAGACAGGAACCGCCCTGTTACAACTATACATAGTGATATTACGAATATTTCATCATGGATTCCATGGATTAAATGATAAAGATATATGTAAAATGAAAGCAGAGTGATTCCGTGTTTTCCAAATATGACAAAGTATGTAAACTGACAGCCTGATATGTTACCATATCAGGCTGTCAGCTATTTGATCATTATGTCTGTCTGTAAATTTCTTCAGTCTTCTTGTTTTTCCTTATACTCCAGACAAAGCATCGTGATGTCATCAAACTGCGGCACTTCTTCTACAAATGAATCTATGTCCTTTCTTACATTATGCAGCATATCCTTAAGGTTTTCATCTTTGTTAGCATTAAGGACTGCCTCAAGGCGTTCCATTCCATACATTTCGTTCTTGTTATTAACGGCTTCGGTCACGCCATCAGTATACTGGAATATCCTGTCGCCCGGGTTCATCTGCATGGATGTTGATTTATATTTCATGCCTTCTATTCCTGCCAGAACAAACCCTGCCTTGATCTTAATATACGAGAAGCTCTCATCTTTCCTGCAGATGAATGGCAATTCGTGACCGGCATTCACATATTCAAGTTCTCCTGTCTTAAGATCCAGTATTGCTTCAAAAGCCGTAATGAAGAGGCCCTCTTTATTTGTTTCACACAGCAGATCATTGACTTCCGTGAACACCTGTCCCAGCGGGACTCCTGACAGTGTATGATCTTTGAGCAGTGTGTTGCCTATTACCATGAACAGTGCCGCAGGAACTCCTTTGCCTGATACGTCTGCCACAACGATCGCAAGGTGTGATTCATCGACCATGAACAGGTCGTAGAAGTCTCCGCCGACCTCCTTGGCAGGATTCATGGTCGCATATATATCCAGTTCCCTGCGCTCAGGAAATGCCGGGAATATGCATGGCAGCATGTTGGCCTGTATCTGGGTAGCGACCTGAAGCTCAGCACCGATACGTTCTTTCTCCTTTGTGACAGAGACAAGATTTACCATGTAATTCTTCAGTTCTTTCGCCATCTGGACATACGCGTCTGACAGGCTTTGAATCTCGTCTCCTGTATGAATGCCAGGACCATCGATCACCAGCTGCTCCGGAGACTCTGCATCCTTATTGGAATACGCGAATTTCATTGATGCTTCTTCGACCTTTGACAGAGGTCTTATAACTCTCCTGTTCAGCCACATGTTCAAAAGTAACAGATAAAATACAGTCTGTACTATGCTGAGTCCTGCAACATATGAAATATACTCTTTCATTGTTTCATATACTTCGTCCATGGTTATATCCACGGACATGACTGCGATGGTCTTTCCCGCTGAGTTCACAACAGGTACAGATCCGGTGTACATATATCCGAATTCTGTATTGTTGGCATAATACGATGTCTGCCCACTGCCATTCTTCATATACTCAAAGTACTGCTCTACTACATCATGGGAATACTCGTCTGCAGACATGTCTCCAAGCGAGACGTTGTCATCATCTATTTTCTCGCTGTCACTGACACCTGCCATGACATACATCATATTGTCATAATCAGATTCATTTTGAGGAACTACAATATATATGTACTCAAAATCATAATTATTCTTTACCATATTCAGGAATTCCTGAGTTTTATCATATTCTCCGGATTTAGTCAGGGTACTTATGCATTTCTCAAGATCATCTCCATCGATATTCTCGCTGCAGAGGTTCAGGATTCCTGATATATATGTCTGATACTTGTTCATCATTCCGCGGCGATATATCCTGTATCCCACAACGCCAATAAAAGTACTCAGAAGGATCGCAAAAACAACTGTTCCGGCCAGCAGAATAAAGCTCAGTTTCTTTTTCTTCTTTTTCATGATCAGGCTCCTCTATTCTCGTTGATGTTCTTTCTGCTCTTCTTTTGCGTAATAAAATGCAGTCCCGCTGCTCAAAGCAAGGCACAGCTGAAAATGCTGAGGTTACGCATCAGGAACTGAGATACCATCAATTCACTGAATACCATAGGTCCTGCGGATTCCCCAATGTTCTCGGCAAAGTTATAAATACCCATGGCATTGTCTTCGCCGTATTTCTTCACCTCGTCCTTACCAGTATAGTAAATCTGCTGTATTGCTTTTCCAAAACTGTTAGACACGCCCAGCAGTATAAGTGTGATAACTATACCGAGGAAACTCTGCGTCACTGCAAATACGATCAGGGCTCCGAAGCTTATTGCACACCCTATATACATTGCCCTGTCTTTGAATTTTCCGTACAGAAGATTCGTCATGTTATTCCCCAAATAAATGGCGAACAGCGAATACATCATGAACAGCAGCGATACTACCGCATCGTTATAACCATGTTCATCGCAGAAAATTGGGACATAGTAGAAGACAAAACTATTAGTGATGATATACGGATTCTGGATAAGTGCAAAGAATCCCCAGATTCCTTTATGCGACAGGAACTGTCTGGTACTGCCAGTAGTCTTCTGTTCGTCCTTCTCATCAGCAGGGCTCGCAAATCCTGCAAGACTTGTTCCCATCTTGTACAGAAGAACGGCAACGATCACCCATAATACCACAACGAACATGAAAACATTGTGTCTGGAGAAAACAGTGGCAAGTGCGGCACCGAATATCATTCCGAAGTTGATCCCGGCAAGACACCCTCCGTTATATACTGTAAATCCTTCCATTCTGTCATGCTCGTCTCCTATGGAAGCGATGAGTATGTACACTGAATTTGTGACTATTCCTACACCTATGCCATCTATAAGAAGACCTGTGACGATCGTTGCATATGAAGGGTACACAAATATCAGCAAATTCCCACACAGCGACAGTGCCGAACTTAACATTGTAAGTTTCCTGAATCCGATCTTCTTAAGGATCGAGGCACAGAACAATGACATAACTCCGATAAAGAAGAGATTTATCGTAATGGGCACAGATGCCACAAAAGCCCTGGACATGCCAAATGTTACATTCGTATTCTGCAGCACGTATACAGGCAGGAAAGATGCAGTCATGTTGTATGCGGCAAAGATCAGGAATACCAGTATCCTGACAACATGGAACGGAATCTCTTTCTTATTATCAGTGCCTTCCGCCTTATATTTGTACTTCTTAAATACATATGGCACGACCTCTCCGAAAAGGATCCAGATGACAAGGAGCATGATCGCCAGTGTGAACAGATTGGAGATCAGTATGTTGCTCAGCGCATCCTGTATGATGGTCGTCTCTGTGCCGACCGCAACAACACCCACAACGTTCTTGTCTTCATCATATACAGGGACTTTAATATACAGATACGAGCCTGTAATGTCCTCTTTGCCTGAATTCCAGACACTGTTTCCTGTCCTGTATACTTCCTTTACTTCATTTGTTTCGACTTCATCGACAGGATAGTACGTTCCGATGGAACCATCTCTGTATGCAATCGCGTACGCTGTATCCGTCGCTTTATCCATTAACAGAATATTGCAGTATATCTTCTGATAGAACTCGAGCCCATAATCAAGGTTCTTATCCATCGTATCCATGATCCTTTTATATGCAGGATTCATGTAATCCGATGCATTCACCACCTGAGTCAGATCTTCACTGTCAAGTTCATTTACAACTGTATATGCCGCAATTTCAAGATCGTCTTCTATCCTTGTCCGATACAGATTCTGAAATTCGATTATGAGTTTTCCGGCAATGATTCCTGAAGAGCTCAAAACTATCATCACCACTGCCAGTTCGATCTTGATCAGAGCACTTAGTTTACGTCCTCTGCGTATGAAGAAAAGGCGGATGATTAATATAAGCAGGTAAAGAATGACAAGAACAAAGGGTACTACCTGCAAGACCTGTTCTGCAATTTCAAGTGTACTTTTATTCAGTATTGATAGTGTGCCGACCACATTGCCGTCCTGATAAAGCGTTACCTTATCAGGATCACAGATGATCAATGTACTGGCCGTACCATTCGCAGTGAAAACACCATTTACAGCTACTGCATCTGTGTCGGTGACCACCGCGGTACTGTCCTGTTCACCGGTATTTACTTTCTGTATTGTTCTGTTCTTCAGATCGGAATAATAGAAAGCACCTTCTTCTCCGATGCAGAAGCGATATGGAACACCATGGGGATTACTGCCATCTTCTGCGACAGAATACACAGTTGCCGGTCCGTCGCCCGCTATCTCCCTGATAGTGCCGTCTCTGTCAAGCACGTATACCAGCTGGGTGTCATGCTGTATAACAGCATCTCCGATCCTGTTGAAAGCATCCGTATATGCTATATCTTTCGGTGACTGCGTTTCTTCACCGGTCTGAAGATCAGAAACTGTATGGAACCTTATACTGTTATCCTCGAGCGTTACATACTGCAACTGGCTGCCATATACAGATATGCCCATCATCTTATGTTTATTGACATACTGTGTATCATCATAATATGTATCAGCAATCGTCCTTACATATTGACCCTTGTTGTCATAGACAAGAATGGCTTCGCGATCAATGTGCATATCCAGCCATCTGCCTTCAAGTACATAAACATAGCCATTTTCATCCACGCAAAAATCATCCGCATATGTGAAATAATCCTTTTCATCAGCATATGCGTTTATCTCATAGTTCTCATTTCCCGCAAGATCTGTGCATATGATACGACCGTGTTCTTCGTCCAGAACATATAGCCTGTCATTTGCGATCTTTGCCTGGAAAGCATTATTTATCTGCGTTGTTGAAGAAAATATCAGATCAATTGAATTTCTTTTCTGATAGCAGATAATGCCGGTCACGATAAGTAACACGATCAGTAAAACATCTAAACGACCGATCTTATTAGCCCTTAAGTGTTTTATGGTTACCTCCCCTGGCGGTATTCCTTATAGGCCGGTGTTGTAAAGAATATTGCATTCTCCCCATCCCTGCTTATCCGTTCTGGATACAGGATGCCTGATAGTTCCATGACATTCTTGTGTGCCAGCCTGCACTTTCGGTAAGAATCCGTCTCATCAATAGAATCAACCTGAACAATGTTCTTAATACCGTAAATATAATAAGGGAGTGCCGGCATCGAA
>JAAZDA010000084.1 GCA_012512995.1 Clostridiales bacterium
AAGGCAGAATCACTGCTCCCAACGATAGCCTCTCCAAGGAGAGGCGATGCGGGAATGGTGGCAACATCAATGGATTTATACTCAATGAACCGCGTGTCTGATGCTCCATAAGCGACTGCGTGCAGTTGGGCGAGAGCCGCTTCGTCTATATCTACTGGAGGGCAGGTTTCCAGATGGGCGACGAATTTCTTCTTGTCGCGCGTATATCCGGCCTGTGTCTCTTTGTACTGTGTTCTGACAGACTCGGTCATGTCCCATATGGTTTTCTCGTATACGGCATCGACCTTTTTCTGTTTTTCTCGTTCGTCAGCGATCTTACTGTCGATGGCCTTGATTTTTGCGTCAAGCGCTCGCTTTTCCGCAGTCTTTTTATCGACTTCGGCTTTGATTTCCGCATTCTGTTGGGTGATGGTGAAAACGCCGGGAATATTGCCGTAGCTCTGGATATTGTCGGCGATGAATTCCTCATTATAGACCATCAGTGTATAATCGCCGGGTGTTGAACCGGGAATCCACTCTGTTGCGGCAGGAACGCCTATGTTCTTGGCGAGGGTAGATTTGCCGGTTCCATTGTTTCCAAAGAAAAAGTTGATAAGTGTCGGCTCAAACGTCACCCCGGAGAAAGTGTGGTCGTTCAGCGTAATTTTCTGGATTGCCGTCTTGATCCTGTTTCCCATATGCGCTCCTTTCCATGCTGCGGCTTCATTCAATATCGACGTGCAGCCGCGCCATTACATCGATCAGATTACCATTTTTGATCGACCAGTGTTCTTCGTCAAGCTCATTCCGCAGCGATGCATGTACCATTCCAAGCAGTCCGATATTCTGGTTTAAAAGCTGTTGTGATATGCCTTGGAAGCCAGTGAAGCATACCTTGATAGTTTCGCCCTGCACTCGCATATCCGTAATGCGGCCGAGCAGCGCTGGATGACCTTCTTCGGTATAGCCGAAGTGCATATTCCTCTTGGCAAAGATACACGGCATACTCGCAAGCTCGGCAAGGACGGCTGGCGTGATGTTGGCATACCGTTTCTTATGCTCCTGGGCAGTGTATTTGCACAAGGCGCAATTCTTGGCGATGGAGAAAGCACCGCAGTTATAATCCTCGTTCTCCAGAACGAACAAACAGTAGCGCTCCTGATTCAATGAAGCCCATTCCAGCTTATGGCTCACTTTTTGCGGCGCTGGACGTGCAGCAAACATCGACATAAGTCCCTGCATAAGCTCCGGCGTAGGGCAGTTGATATTCAGGTTTATTGTTCCGGCGTTCGTACCCACCTGAATGCCGGAGCCGGTGTTGACCATTCCGTTCGTGGCCTGTGGGAATTCAACTGCTGTGGGCTGTGCGGCAGCCAGCACTATTTCATTTTTATCTGCCATTCAATCACCCCCACATAGCAACACCTGCGTCCTGTAACACTTGTATTAAGTTGATATTCTTTATCGCCCAGTGCGTTCGGAACGATTCATAACCATTCACGGTATCAAGTGCATATTCGTTCTCAAGCAACACCTTGACTGGGATTGGATAGAGCTGTCGGAAGTAGACCATCACGCCGTTTTGCTGTTTGCGGACATCTGTCACAAACGCAAATACGGCGTTTTTCTCGCTTGGAGTGGTTTTACAATATTCATCAACAATAATAGACGGAAATCTCTTTATGTCCGCGATTGCGTTATCATCCAAAGAAGCAAATCGGCTCTTTAATTCCGGCGTCATGTACTCGGTTAATGCACGATCTTTCGGCACAAGCAGATGGTCGGAGATAAATGGGTCAAAGCCAATGAACAGATTGTAGTAATCAGTATTGGCTGGCCTCTGCTGACCATTCGAGCCGGTTATTATCAGGTTAACCGTTGGGGAAAAAGTGTCGGCGTGGCCAACCTGAACGCCTTTCCCGTAATTGTTGTATGTACTCACCTCCGGAACGGTTTGCTGTATGCCGTCCGATATGCTCTTCAGCTTGTCCTCCATATGCAGCCCCTCAATTTATGTTGATTGTCAGAGTCCCGTTGAGCTCTTCAATCTGCACACCCTTGCCGTAATTGTTCATGATAACCTGTTTTTTGGCCTGTGAAGCGGCCTCCGTCTTCTCAGAACGCGGGCTTTCATCACTTTTGGGGGCGTCATCCACTATTTCGGCTTCGACCGGTGGTATGTCCTCATCTTCCGTCCGTTTCGCTTCAGCGGCATCTTTATGCCCTTTGTAGGGATAGACCCGCTCGATATGCGTTCCCAAAAGTGTCGGCTTCCAGTCCGTAATCGTGCTGCGACCGAGGATGTTCGTCGGTCGATGAAACAAGATATAGTGCCAAATTCCGACGAGAAATGGCTGAAAGCAAATCTCCGTAGCCGCAAGGATCTGTTCTCTTGTTGAGGGAGAGCCATCCTCATTTATATAGAACATATCTGTATCCGGAATGATGTCATCCCGGATTATTTCCACGAGCGTCTTTACGAGGCGCTCGTCTTTTTTTGAGGTCGTATCGACATCGAGGAAACCATCGGCAAACGCAGCCATGCGTGACAGCGCGGTCTGATAGTCATTTCGAACGCACTCGTCAAACGCATGAACTTCGGCAGAATCCTCGCTAAAAGGCAGGTATGTTCCACATTCTTTTCGGCAGTTCTTGTATGCGGAAGTATTTTCTTTAAATGTGCCACCGGCGGGCGCGGTAAAGTCAGGACTCATAACCTGAATAAACGCCAGCATGGTTTCCGGGTCGGAAAGACCGTCGCGCTTGCTCATGAAGCGCTCACGCACGCTGTTCCTTGACGGGTGTGCTTCCATCAAGTGGGTCAAAAAGACCCCGCCACATAAATACGGAATGCTCTGTTCAGGCATCGGCTTTCCTCCTTAAAAACTAATATCGTTACTATCGCTGCTATCGCTGCTAACCATAGCGCGACAACCTTGCTAACTATTGGATAGCTCCTGTGAGAGATCACGGGAGCCTTTCTTCCTGTGATCCTCAACGAAAATCACAGGAGGGAAAATCCATGTCAACCAATGAAAATCGCAAGGAACACTACATCTACGACCCCGCAACCAAGCAGTGCATCCCTGTCAGCGATGAGGTCTACAACGCGTTCTACCGCCCGATCTGGAACACATTCCGTAAGGCGCACCGCCACGGCTGCTGTTCCTGCCCCGGAAGCAAGTGGTGGCTCTGCGGCGGCGACTGCGCCGATTGCAAGTACCGCGCCGCCGGAGACAGTTTATCGCTCGACTACGAGCAGGAGGTGGTCGGCGACATCCGCGAGGACGAGTCTGCCGACATAGAATCTATCGTGACT
>JAAZDA010000085.1 GCA_012512995.1 Clostridiales bacterium
ATATGTGCCTGAATTGTTAAAGGGAGAAAAATTTTTTGCGAAAGTATTCTATCCAAACAGGACATCTTAAGACTGTTTTATACAAAGGCGAGTAAGCATCAGAGATGTGCTAGTTTTAGAAACTGTTAGCGTCGGGCTGAAACAAAACTAAAGAAACCAAAGAGTATTGCAGATCATTATATAAGGAGCCACATTGAATCCTACCCATCAAAAGAAAAAACCCAATACCGTTAAAGTTGTTTTGATAATGGTGTTCGTGATCTTTCTGGGGATTTCTGCGCTCCTTATATGGAATGCAGCAAATGCGCGACTGGCGCAGAAGCTGACAGAGATCCAGGTGTCTGATGAGGACGCCGACAAAATATCGTATGAGATAGACGACGAGAAGATACATGTTTTGACGCCGTACTATAGTTTTGACCTGCCGATCTCGTGGCTGGGATACTGTTCGCTGGATTATGAGCCGATGGAAGAGGACTATGACTGGTCGGACTGCTATTATGTATTCAGCGATGCGCAGCATGACCCGGATACTTACAGAATCACCATAAGATATCAGGATCCGCGCGACATGGGAGACAGTTGCTATCTTGGAAAGATCGCGCTTTATAATGAGCTATTCAATTATGGGAACTTTCTTGCTGACGAGCGGGACGGAGGCGAAAGCACACGGAAGTACTATGGGCGGCTGGAGCACGCAGTTGGCGGCAAAACATATTATGCACACATGGCGGTCATCAGGGCGAGCGAGCACCAGGCGATCGGTTATACCGGGGCGGATAAAAGATGTGTTGCGATGTATTATGCGCTCGAAGACGTCTATGACACGATAAGTGCCGTACATTCGGAGAGTGGTGAGAATAAGAATTCAATTGAGGTGAACCAGGAATGGCGGAGCGGCGCATACACTGATGAGATGTTAGAGGAGTATGTGAAGACGAACGAGGCACTGCACAGCGATTCCGGCTCGACACGAAATTCCGGGAGCTCTGCTTCGTCGGGTGGCTCCGGTTCGTTTGGAAGCTCGGGGAACAGCAGCTCCAGCGGCAGCACAAAGTACAGCGGCTCAGGGAATACCAGCTCTTCTGCGACAACGAAGACAGACGGATATGAAGTAGAGGATTACGACGATCCTGATGATTTTGCCGATGAATGGGTGGAGGAGTTCTCAGAGGACGACGAGGATGAGGACGAAGCCTATGAAGAGGCTTATGACTACTGGGTGGAACATCATGAGTGAAAGAAATTATTTGGAGGCAACGATAAAAATTTGAGATGGGGTTGAAGGAAAAGAATACGTCAATCAAGAAATGAGCGCAGTTTGAGCGAAGTAATGAGCGAAGTTTTAAAACCAAAATATCATGAAAAGTCAAAAATATGGAGCCCTGGCTAGTAAGTAAAGAGGAAGAGTATGAAACAGGTCAGAATAACAGTTATCAGGAAAGCATCATACACGGATCTTTCTGAGAAGTATGAGAATCCGATAGAGCACGCATGTGATCTCAAGGAAGGGCAGGTGTTTATTTCGGAGAATGCACAGATGCCGGAAGGAATGTGCGGGAGCGCGTGGGAGAGCCTGTCGCCATTTGTTTTGACGCTGGCATGTGGCGGGCAGGATTTCTATGATGGCTGGATGAAGGATCCGAAGTCTGCGATGATATCGTGTAATGATGGGCTCAGACCGGTGAGCTTTCTTATAGAGGCAATTTGAGCGCTTCACAGAGGAGAATAATAAGCATGAATTAAAAATCAGAGAAATTCAGAAGGTAAGTTTTGTTATGAATATTACGGTCAACATTTATTATACAGGGGCAAATGGCAGCGCCAGAGCATCCGTAATCCGGATCAGTTTTGGTCATAAGGAAAAGAGGAGGCATATATCATGAATGAAGTGCTGAAATCAATTGAAACAAGGAGAAGCATCAGGGAATATTCGACTAAAGAAGTGAGCAGAAAGGATCTTGATATGATCCTGAAGGCGGGGACATATGCTCCGAGCGGGATGAACAGGCAGCCTGTGATCTTTGTTGCGGTGACTGATAAGGAAACGAGGGATAAGCTGTCAGAGATGAACGCAAGGATTATGGGAACTGATTCAGATCCTTTCTACGGAGCGCAGACGGTGATAGTAGTTCTGGCGGACAGGACTGCTCCAACTTATGTATACGATGGAGCGCTTGCAATGGGTGATCTCATGCTGGCAGCACATTCACTTGGAATCGGGAGCTGCTGGATCCACAGGGCAAAGGAAGAATTTGACAGTCCGGAAGGCAAAGAGCTTCTTGAGAAATGGGGCATAGAGGGTGATTATGAAGGCATAGGTCATTGCATACTTGGATATGCAGATAGTGAAGAGCCTGCGGATAAACCAAGAAAAGACGGAACGGTTTATCACGTCTGAGCATCTCTATTGCAGGACAGGTGCGAGATCGTCGACAGCTGCAAGCCTCCTGATAAACATGGGCTATACATTCGTGCACAACATCG
The DNA here is from genome assembly GCA_012512995.1 of Clostridiales bacterium. Classification (GTDB taxonomy): domain Bacteria; phylum Bacillota; class Clostridia; order Lachnospirales; family Lachnospiraceae; genus CAG-791. The sequence continues at coordinate 2,488 of JAAZDA010000085.1, forward strand.
GAGGGATAGTGGACTGGAGACCGTGAGAGTTGGATTCCGACAGACAAAGGGAGATATTATGAGAGAAAATATTACAGGGCTTCAACAAATCATTTTTGTCTTGATGTAAAGGATATAGAAAAAGCTTTTAGCGATGCTAAGGATATGGAATTATCACTCTGCGATAACAAGATAAACTATCTTCCGTTTTGGGAGAATGGAGTGAAGTTCTTTACAATCATGGGACCAAATAATGAACGAATTGAGTTTTGCCAAAAGATGTAAATATTGGGTGACTGGAGAGTAGTGGAGCATATGTTTTGACGGAACACACGAAGATTACATGTGACATGTCTTATTATTGAACGGAAATAAATGATGAACGAAGACTGGAAAAGGGCATATGAAGAACTGGTGCGGACCATTGTGAAGATGGGCTATCCGCAGGAGTTTGCGCAGGCTATAGCTGAGAATCTGGGCTCAGAGAAAACAATGAGCCGGATGACCGGGTACCTTCATAATGCGAAACCGCGCAGTGCTGAAGAGATTGCAGATGAGATGCTGGCAATTTGTGATGACAGGAGCCGCTGGATCAAAAATAAAGAAGCAGAAGAGAGCAACAGCAGGTACAATGAACTCCTGAATCACGGACTTGGGGCAGATGACGCAGCGCAGAGAAGAATATGAGAAGATCCGGTAAAAACTACACAATGCCGGCAGCATGTATTTTGCTGATAGCCGCGGTGATCTTTGGAAAGATCAGTGAAGATCCGAGCAGGAATGCCAGTGAGATCTTCAGTGAAAACGCAGGCGAAAGCGTAAGCATGGCGGAAACTGCGGGCGTATCGAAGTCTGAAACGGCAGCCGGCGCTGATACTACGGCGTTGTCATTGACTGATGAGGGCGGAGCAGCAGCCCAAAGTGTCGGAACGGAATTTACTCTCTCTGACATCCCCGCCTGGGACGGCGAAACATATTATGCCCTGGTAAATGGAAACGAACCGTACTTTACAGAAGCGGAGCTTGATGGTGCAACTAAGGATTTCATAGAGCTTTCAGATCTGGACCAACTCGGAAGGTGCGGCGTGGCGACGGCGGTCCTGTCTTCTGCCATGCGGCCGACGGAGGAGCGCGGTTCAATCGGCGAGATAAAGCCGTCTGGCTGGCATTCGGTCAAATACGAGTGGGTCGACGGTTACAGTCTCTATAACCGGTGCCACCTCATAGCCTATGCGCTTTCAGGCCTTAACGCGGAGGAGCGCAACCTCATCACGGGCACACGCTCGATGAATACCGAAGGCATGCAGCCTTTCGAGCTCGAGACCATGGACTATGTCGACAGCAACCCGTCAAAACAAGTGTTGTACAGGGTCACACCGATATTCGAGGACGATGACCTCGTTGCTTCAGGAGTGCTAATGGAAGCGGAAGCACCTGAAGATCCGGAAGGTCTCAGCTTCTGCGTCTACTGTTATAACGAAGAGCCGGGAGTCACTATCAACCACCTTACCGGAGATTCAGCAGCGGATGACGGCTCGCCGCAATATGGATATGGAGATACGGAATCAGAGAAATCGCAGCAGACCGTGCCATCAGGATTCGCAGAATCAGATGCATCCCAATCAGGCACAATATCAGGTGCTTCAACAGAATTTGTGCCGGAATCCGGGACCACATATGTTTTGAATACAAATACAATGCGTTTCCACAGACCGTCCTGTGAATCAGTCCAGGAAATGCAGCCTGAGAACAGGGAAGAAACGACAAAGACAAGACAGGAACTCATAGATGAAGGCTATAAACCGTGCGGGAGCTGCAAACCGTAGCTTGAGGCGGCACTCTTTGATCGCTCTGCAGTCACGGAGCCCCAGTTGCGGCGCAAATAAGATATATGATGGGACATTTGCGGGGAAACTTATCCTGCGTACCGCTGTGACAGGCAACATAAACATGGAGCAGACTTGATTGACTATGAATTATGATGAAAAGATACATGAACTGACAGGAAAAATGATCGCATTTGATGCAGGTGATCCGAAACGGATACAGCATTTCATAAAGGTCTATAGTTTTGCCGGATACATTGAAAAGAGCGAAGGACTGGATAGTGAGGAGTGCTTCATACTGGAAAGCGCGGCTCTGGTTCACGATATAGGAATAAGGCCGGCTGAAGAAAAGTATCAACGCTGCGATGGTAAAATCCAGGAGCAGGTAGGGCCGGAGTATGCACGCCGAATGCTCAAGGAACTCAGTTATACGGAAGAACAAACTGACCGAGTGTGTTTTCTTGTGGCGCATCATCATACATATGACAACATAGAAGGAGTCGATTATCAGATACTGGTGGAAGCGGATCTCCTCGTAAACATGTATGAAGATGAAATGTCTTTGGATGCAGCCAAGAGTGCTTACGAAAAGATATTTATGACGAAGACAGGAAAAGAGCTGTGCAGGACAATGTACCAGTTATAGGTGTGGGAAAGGCTGAAATAGGTGCTGTTTATTAGAGCCATCTTATGAAACGATTAGCAAGATAATGAGAATAGTAAGTAGGATTGTTTTGTTGGTTTCAAATGACTTCAAACTATATTATAGGACCATGAATTCAGGATAAAGGAAAACAACATATGATGAATACACGAAAAAAGTTTTCATTTAGAAGAAAAAGGCATCGCCGGGCTCCTAGGATCGCTACCGTGTTAGCAATACTATTTATTGTTATGTCTATGGTTCCTACAGCAATTTTTCTGCTGTTTTCATATATTACGTTGAGCCAACAGACGAAAGATGACTATGCAATGAACAGATCCATAGTTATCAATGGTATAGATAATAATCTAGATGTATATTTTCGAAATATAAAGACTTTGTCGCTACAGATATTTAGTTCCAGCACAATACAAACATTATTGAACACTAAGGGGTCAAACACTGAGCCATCTGTTAAATCCAATCGTGAATTCAGCAATTATATATATGATTTATTGCAGGGTAGATCTGATATAGGATCAATTAGTATATACGGAGTTAATGGCGAGCATTATTTATATGATATGAACCATATATATAATGCAACCCCATCAGATGAAAGCGTTGTTTCTGTACTTGAGAGTGAGGGTGATAGTTTTTATATATATGGGGCAAGACAACAAAAAAAATGCAAAGAATGACCACAAAAGAACCATTACCGTTGGTAGAAAACTAAAAAGTTTTGAAAATGGAGATACCATAGGGTACTTGGTCATTAATATTGATTATGTTAGTTTTTCGAAAATCATAAGTGCGAGTCAATTAACACAGAAAGATATTATTTATTTGATTAGTC
>JAAZDA010000086.1 GCA_012512995.1 Clostridiales bacterium
GTATTCGTCGAGGCAGTCCACTGCACGCTTCCCGATTTCTTCAGTCGACACAGTCAAAGTGCCGGATATAACTTGTTTTGACACAGCATTCAGTATCGTGTCGTTCACATAGTAGCCAAAGATCGAAACATCGCCTACATGGTTGGAGTCAACAACAGCCTGGCATGCGCTTGTCGTGCTGGTCTCGTCAAGACACACAAGAATGTCCGGCAGATCATCGCCGCTGAACAGATCAGTGACAGCCTCGGCCGTCGAGAACATCCCGCCGTCGCCGAGGATCTGTGATTCTATGTTGTATCTTGCATTTGTCGCATTGCTTCCAAGATAATCGCTGAGACCCGACAAAACAAGATTCTGCCCTGTTGTATGTTCCTCAGGACTGGCGACTATCATTACATCCACATTACCTTCTCTGCCGAGTTCCGCAATGCGTTTGCCATACTCCTGACCGAGTGTGTAATATGAAATGCCTACATAGCTTTCACGGGAAGACCCGTAACTGTCAGTGCCTATGCAGATGACGGGGATCCCGGCACTTACCGCGTTATTTATGGATTCGCTCATGTCATCGCTGTCATCCGCATTCACGATTATCCCGTCGACGCCGGATGATATGGCAATCTTCATGAGGTCATGCACAGAATATGCTGTAGTGAGGTCGCGTCCTGTGAATTCGACGTAGTCTTCATTGGCGCTTCCCTCTTCTTTGGCTGCGCTGTAAACGGATGAAAGGAAGGTGCTGGATTTGTCGCCCACAAACGCATAATGACGGCTGTAATAAATTTTATCTCCGTTTAGATTTGTGAGAGAGCGCACCTGTATTTCAAAATATATGAGGCTCAGTGCTGTCACCAGAACAAGCACGCTCATCAGGATTATGATTGCAAGATTCGAACCTGATGGCTTATGATGTTGTTGCCGGTCATCGCGACCGCGTTTATTATTGTCAGACATAAGTACATTATATGATATCAGGGTAAAAAATACATTCTGCCCGGGAGAAATAATGCTGAATAGATCAGTGATTTATAAGAAAATAACTCTCATGCTCATTTCTGCGTTGCTGTGTTCCTTTATTCTTGGAGGCTGCGGAAGCGCTGTTGTCACCGAGCACACAGATACCGCCGCTTCAGATGCGGATAAGACAGGGCCATCGATAGGGATCGTTTTTGACTCGTTTGTTATAGAAAGGTGGGAGCGCGACAGAGATATTTTCACATCTACCGCAAAGGAGCTAGGAGCGAATGTTATAGTTGGAAACGCCAACGGCGATGTTAACGAACAGATCTCTATAATCGACCACATGATTGAAAATCATGTAGACCTTCTTGTAATTGTTGCTGTCGACGGCAAAACTCTCACTGAAAGTGTCGAAAAGGCACATAAAGCCGGGATCAAGGTTATCTCATACGATCGCATTGTCAACAACGCTGACACTGATCTTTACATTACATTTGATAACGGCGAAGTCGGACGCTTCATGGCTGAGGTCATAAATGATGCTCTGCCTGACGGCGGAAAATACATGAAAGTCAACGGTTCCTCTACGGACTACAATGTGACTCTCGTCAATGAAGGTTTTGACAAAACAATTAATGACGATATCACTCTCATTGATGAAAAAGACTGCGCCGACTGGAACGACGAGGAGGCATACGATTACCTTACGGCTCACCCGGAAGACATAAGTGATGCCGACGCATTCATGTGCGGCAATGACTCAATCGCCGGTCAGGTCGTGAGAGTGCTCTCTGAGCAAAGACGTGCCGGAGATGTGACAGTTACGGGTCAGGATGCTGATCTTGAAGCATGCCAGCGTATTGTCGAGGGCACACAGGCAATGACTGTGTACAAGCCTATCGAAGATCTCGCAGGACAGGCTGCAAAGATCGCTGTAGAGATGGCAAACGGCTCCGGTCCTGACACAGACAAAACAATTTCTGACGGCGCTTATGACGTGCCGTACATTTCCATAGAGCCCATCAAAGTCACCGCTGACAACATAGATGATACTGTAATAGCCGGCGGCTTTCACATGAAAGACGATGTATATCTCTACGCCGGCGACGTCAGCAAAAATGATGACGCCAGCAGCGACACATCAGACTGATTCCCGGAATTCTGCACATTTCACAAGATGTTGTGGTTTTTTGTAAATAAAAACACAATATATCTGTTTTCTTTGGTTTTTTTCTGATATAATCATCTGACCGGCAACTATGCAAGACCAGTAGATTAGTTTTGCTCAACATTATAATGACAGAGGTATATTAATGAACGATTACATCAAAGACGCAAATCAGGATGAACAGAAGTTCATCATAAAAAGATCCGGTAAACAGGTTCCGTTTGAACTTGTAAAGATCAGAGCCGCGATCACGAAAGCCAACAGTGAAGAAAAACGAACTGACAACAAGCTCACAGATGCTCAGATAGATGAGATCACAGAAATAGTGGAATCAATTGTTTTCCATACTGAGAGAGCGCTGTCGGTCGAAGAGATACAGGACATCGTGCAGCATGAAATCTGCAAGCGGTCATATTCCGTATTTCTGCTGTATCACGACTACAGAGCGAGCCGTCAGGAGACGCGCAACAAGACAGGTCTCTTCGCGAAGATAGAGGGCATCGTTGACGTGACAAAGAACGAGGACGGTTCTGTTTCGGTGCAGCACGAGGAAGTCAGACAGGAGAATTCCAATAAGAACCCCACCGTCGTATCAGTTCAGAGAGACTATATGGCCGGGGAAATCTCACGTGAGTATACGACAAAATTCCTGCTCCCTCCCGAAATTTCAAGAGCTCATGAAGAAGGCATCATTCATTTCCATGATTCCGATTATTTTGCAAACCGTGAGCACAACTGCGACCTTGTAAACCTTGATGACATGCTGCAGAACGGCACCTGTATTTCAGGGACAAAGATCGACAGGCCGAAGTCATTTGCGACAGCCTGCACTGTTGCTTCACAGATAGTCGCGCAGGTCGCCAGTTCTCAATATGGCGGTCAGACTATTACCCTCTCTCACCTCGCGCCGTTTGTAGATGTCAGCAGGCAGAGGATATCAAAACGCCTGCACGAAGAGTTTGAAGAAGCGGGAATTACAGCGACCGAAGACAAAATGAAAAAACTCATCGAAGATGAAGTCCGCAAGGAAGTGGAATCCGGATGCCAGACGATCCAGTACCAGCTCATCACGCTCCAGTCCACAAACGGACAGGCTCCGTTCGTAACTGTTTTCATGTATCTTGATGAGGTGCCGGACGGGCAGATAAGGGAGGATCTTGCGCTCATAATCGAGGCCATTTTAAGGCAGCGGATTCTCGGCGTCAAAGACAGAAAAGGCTACTATGTAACGCCGGCTTTCCCGAAACTGATCTATGCACTTGATGAAGACAACATGCCTGAGGACAGCAAGTATCACTATCTCACAGAACTCGCTGCGCAGTGCACGGCAAAACGTATGGTGCCCGATTATATTTCGGCCAAAAAGATGAAGGAGCTTAAGAACGGCGATGTTTATCCCTGCATGGGTTGTCGCTCGTTCCTGACGCCTGACAGATTTACAGATGCCGGTGTCGGCAACATCGCTGATGCAGCAAACTATAAGCCTGGCGTCCACAAGTATTACGGTAGATTCAATCAGGGCGTTGTTACGATCAACCTCGTCGATGCCGCATGTTCTTCCGGCGGCAACGATGACAAATTCTGGGCTATCATGGAC
>JAAZDA010000087.1 GCA_012512995.1 Clostridiales bacterium
CATTTAAGGAAGCGGAATTCGATATAATGTTTGGAAAGGGAATTTCTTACGAAGGAGATGTCCTTGATCTTGCGGCAAAGGTGGATGTAGTTCAGAAGAGCGGAGCATGGTATTACTACAACGGAGATAAGGTAGGGCAGGGCCGCGAGAATGCCAAGCAGTACCTGGTGGAGCACCCTGAACTTTGCAGTGAAATTGATGCAAAGGTTCGTGATTTTTATCATATTGAGCCTGAACAGAAAGATGCAAAGGATGCAAAAAAAGTCAATTCTGTTGATGCCGCAGACAACGCAGCCAAAGAAGACGCATCAAAGACAGCAAAGACTCCGGCAAAAGAAAAGACTGATAAATGAGTTCAATAGCGCTTCCGCCATATCAGGCAGTGGTTATCTGTCACATGAAATGTGAGGCTTATTATGATCGTTGAATCCATTGCGCAGTTCGGGGCGAAGAATGCAAGATCAGAGGTTAAATTCGAAGATGGGTCTTCATTCGTACTTTATAACAAAGAACTTACGAAATATGGCATTAGTGAGAACAAAGACATAGATAGTGACACTTTGGCAGAGATTACGGGAGTATTGTATTCCCGTGCATTGAAGCGCTCAGGAGAGTTACTGAAGTCACAGGACTATACTGAGAAGAAACTCTCAGATAAGCTTCGCACTGGTGGTTATCCGGAAGATGTTACGGCACATGTTATAAAATCACTGCGGGAAGCTCATTATGTCGATGACTCTTTATATGCACAGCATTATATTAAGTACCATATCCGCGACAAAAGCAGTAAAAGGATCAGAAATGATCTGATAAGCAGAGGTGTTACTGAAGATGTAATTGACGAAGCGTACCAGTCTGTAATTAACGATGAGGAGGACTCTGAACTGCTCAGAGATAGTGAATGTGAACAGATAAGAGCCCTGCTCAGGAAGCGCCGGTTTGATCCGGAAACAGCAGACTGGAATGAGAAACAGAAAACCATGGCTTTCCTTTACCGCAAAGGGTATGAAGGTGAGAACATAAATCTGATGATGAAACAGGTTGAGGTTTGAGCCGTGATATGAGATAATTTTCCCACGCGTAAAATGTTTATCTATTGTACAGGTTTGATCCATATCCGTTTTTTGCTTTGCTACAGCGGGGAAACAGATCCTATGTCACTGAACGATTCAACAGTTGGGGAGATTATGGGGAAAACAAAAGTCAGTATTTTTCATCGGGTGTTGTCAGCTCTTTTTGTTGTTGCGGTGATTATTACAGCTGCCGCAACCTATACGCTGACAGCAGGAACTAAGACAGTCAGTGCAGCACCGACGGCGACAGTATCTGTCAGTTCGGCAACAATATCAGGGTCGAATGTTATTGTAAAGGTCAGTGCAAGTTCAGTCCCACAGAGTGATGACGGTCAGTATTATCTATACGCGCAGAACTGTAATCAGGTCTCTGCTGGCGGAACACCTCTACTTGAAGCTAATCAGGGCACGCTGGTCGGTAAAGCGACTGCATCTACTTACGCTCAGTTTACATTTCCGCTCAATAAGAATTCTGCAAGCTCAAATCTTTACAAGAAGTTCTGCGTCGCTGTGAAACAGGGCGGAGTCCTGTATTCTGTTACAATAGCTGAAAAGTATATATCTAATCCGGAAGCATGTGCAACAAAGGCGGCGGCGAGATACTGCGCTGGCAAGAAGGGAATTCTACCGTCAGCAGCAATGCTTGATACAAATGATCTTCAGAACCTGGGAATCAAACAGATCACGTATAATGTTCCGGTCGGGACGCTCTGCTCTGGCAGTGGTGTTTCATATCAATATAACGGAAAAATCTATAATTTCAACGCATCTATTGTTGCCCAATACGATAAAATTGTGCCGCTTATGAATTCACGCGGGATTGAGGTAACACTTATAATACTCAATAACAGATCTAATGATCTCTCACTTCTTCATCCTTTATCAAGAAATTATTCAGGAGCAAATTACTATGCTTTCAATACATATGATACTGATGGAGTGGAGAGGCTTGAAGCAATAGCTGCTTTCCTTGCATCACGGTATTCGGGAAACGGACACGGAACAGTTGACAACTGGATAATTGGAAATGAGATCAATGCTTATAGCTCCTGGCATTATATGAATGCTGATTTCGGGACTTTTGTTTCAGAATACGCAAAGTCATTCAGAATCTTTTATAACGCGATAAAGAGCGAGAATTCGAATGCGAGAGTCTACACATGCACAGATCAGCAATGGAACACATGCTACAGTGGTGGAAATTACAGCTCAGTGAATTTTCTGTCAGGATTTAATAATGTGATAAAGGGCAGTGGTAATATCGACTGGAGACTTGCCTACCATCCGTATAATTATCCTATGGCTGACGGCTCTGCATGGGTATGCAACGCAAGCATCGTACAGCATTCTATAACGACTCCGTTCATAACGATGATGAATATGGATGTGGTCACTGATTTCCTGTGTCAAAGTGATTTCCTGTCGCCGACTGGTGCAGTGAGAACGGTCCTTCTATCGGAACAGGGGTATGCTTCTCTCGGAGGAGAACAGGCGCAGGCGGCTTCAGTTGTATATGCATATCTGCAGGCTGTTACAAATAAGTATGTAGATGGTTTCATTCTCTCAAGAGAACAGGATGATTCAAGTGAGATTGCCATGGGACTTGCAGTAGGCCTCGTGAATGTCAATGGTTCTCACAAACTGGCATATGAGTATTACAAGCATATTGATGCAGCCGATTCTGCGACATACATTGCACAGGCCAATGCAATAGCCGGTGTTGATCTGCAGAGTCTTATTACAGTCAGATAAACAGTATGGACGGAGCACGAAGCATTCCGCCATGGAGGCATTAGAAATAATGAACATTGCAGTTGCGGGAACAGGTTATGTTGGTCTTTCATTGTCTATTCTTCTTGCTCAGCACAATAGAGTTACAGCGGTTGATATTATTCCTGAGAAGGTCGAGAAGATAAATCGTGGTGAATCACCGATCCAGGACAAGGAAATAGTGGATTATCTGGCAGGCAGACCTGGACCGGACGGTCAGATTCACCGGTTGGATCTTACAGCAACAACTGATGGTGAGTCAGCTTATAAGAATGCAGATTATGTTATTATAGCTACCCCGACCAATTATGACTCTAAAAAGAATTTCTTTGATACATCAGCTGTAGAAGCAGTAATAGAACTTGTAATCAAAACAAATCCCAATGCCATTATGGTGATCAAGTCGACAATCCCTGTTGGTTATACGGAGGCGGCAAGAAAAAAATTCGGCACGGACAACATTCTGTTCAGTCCGGAATTCCTGCGTGAATCAAAGGCGCTTTATGACAACCTTTATCCATCCAGGATCATTGTTGGTTATCCCATGCAGGATAAGGAAAAGTCTGATAACGATGACAGGATGTACAAGGCAGCGCAGACTTTTGCTTCTCTCCTCAAAGAGGGAGCAATAAAAGAAAACATTGACACATTGGTCATAGGACTTACTGAAGCCGAGGCGGTCAAACTTTTTGCGAATACTTATCTGGCTCTCAGAGTGAGTTACTTCAATGAACTTGATACTTATTCGGAGATAAAAGACCTTAATACGAAAGACATCATTGATGGTGTATGTCTTGACCCAAGAATAGGCACACAGTACAATAATCCGAGTTTTGGATATGGAGGATACTGTCTGCCCAAGGATACCAAGCAGCTCCTTGCCAATTATTCAGATGTTCCGGAAAACCTTATTCAGGCAATAGTGGACAGCAATCGTACAAGAAAAGATTTTGTTGCCGAGAGAGTGCTTGAAAAGGCAGGTTGTTATACAGAATCAGCTCAATATGATGCCGACAAGGAAAGAAAGATCACAATAGGAGTTTACAGGCTGACGATGAAGAGCAACAGCGACAATTTCCGTCAGAGTTCTATTCAGGGAATCATGAAGAGAGTTAAGGCTAAAGGCGCAGATGTGATCGTCTATGAACCATCACTTGAGGATGGAAGTACATTCTTTGGGAGCAGGATAGTAAACGATCTTGAAGAATTCAAGACATGTTCAGGATGCATAATAGCAAACCGTTATGACAAATGTCTGGATGATGTAAAGGATAAGGTCTATACAAGGGATCTTTTTATGAGAGATTGAGGCGCAAAACAGAATAGTTGCAATAAGATTGACAAATAAAAGAGAAAACAAAAGTGCCGGAATTCAATGTAATAATGAATTCCGGCACTTTGTTATCAACAGTTTAAAAAAATCAGTTCTTTGCTTTGTTCTCAGCGCTTATTGCTGCACGTTTTCTCATGCGGTGATCAAGGATCTTCTTGCGTATCCTGAGGCTCTTGGGAGTGACCTCGAGAAGCTCGTCTGTATCAATGAAATCGATCGCCTGCTCAAGAGAAAGGACCTTGGGCGGTACAAGACGGAGAGACTCATCAGATGAAGAAGTACGAGTATTGGTGAGGTGCTTTGTTTTGCAGACGTTACAGAAAACATCTTCGCCCTTACCGGCTTCACCGATTACCATACCTGCATAGACTTCAGTGCCTGCGGTTATGAAGAGATTACCACGCTCCTGAGCCTGGAACAGACCATATGTAACAGCGGTACCTGCCTCAAATGCGATGAGAGAGCCCTGATTGCGGTATGCGATCTCACCCTTGAAAGGCTCATAACCCTTGAATATTGTATTCATGATGCCGTTGCCTTTGGTATCAGTGAGGAATGAGTCATGATAACCTATCAGTCCACGTGATGGGATCTCAAACTCAAGACGGGCAAAGCCATTATTGGCTGTTCCCATGTTCACAAGGTTACCCTTCCTTTCGGAAAGTTTTGATATGACAGCACCTGAGAATTCATCCGGAACATCTATATAGCAATACTCAATGGGCTCAAGCTTCTTGCCCTTTTCATCAGTCCTGTATATAACTTCTGCCTTTGATACGGCAAATTCATAACCCTCGCGGCGCATGGTCTCAATAAGGACGGAGAGATGAAGTTCGCCTCTGCCTGATACCTTAAATGAGTCCGTTGTATCAGTATCTTCAACACGGAGCGAAACATCGGTGTTGAGTTCGCGATAAAGACGGTCACGCAGATGCCTTGATGTGACGAATTTTCCTTCACGGCCGGCCATGGGAGAATCGTTTACCACGAATGACATTGAAATCGTGGGCTCAGAAATCTTCTGGAACGGTATGGCGACCGGATTCTCCGGTGCACAGATCGTATCGCCGATCCTGAGATCCTCAATGCCTGAAACTGCGACTATAGAACCTACGTGAGCTTCAGGAACTTCAATCTTCTGAAGACCTTCAAATTCATAGAGCTTGGTGATCTTGACCTTGTCGAGTTTATCAGGATCGTGATGGTTTACAAGAACGCATTCCTGACCGACTTTAAGAATTCCGTTGTCAAGACGCCCTACACCTATACGTCCTACATATTCGTTGTAATCTATAGTAGAAACGAGCATCTGTGTTCCTGCATCGGGGTCACCCTCGGGTGCCGGAATGTAATTGACAATGGTCTCAAAGAGCGGCTTCATGGAAGATCCTGCTGAACCGAGATCAAGCGTCGCGATTC
>JAAZDA010000088.1 GCA_012512995.1 Clostridiales bacterium
GTGTAAGCACATGTTTTGCTGACAACATCTATTGCCTCATCCATTGTGAAAGCTTTCTCTTCGACGAGGATCCTGATGAGTTCAGGGATGATCATTGTCGGGTGGGTGTCGTTGATCTGGATCACTGCGTGCTCGTTCATCTTGCGGAGGTCGTACTGGCGCGCCTTGAGCTCGCGGAGAATGAGCTGTGCCGCATTGCTGACCATGAAATACTGTTGGTAAATGCGCAGAAGTCTGCCCTTTTCTGTGGAATCATCAGGGTACAGGAAGAGTGTGAGGTTCTTCTCAATATCGTCCTGATCAAATGTGATTCCTTCCTCTACAAGACTGTCATCTACTGTCTCGATGTCGAAAAGGCGAAGTTTATTGAGGCCGTTGTCATATCCGACCACATCAATATCATAGAGGCGTGATGTCACTTTGCGTTTGCCAAAACAAACGTCAAAAGTCACATCTGTCTTTGTCTCCCATGACTTATCTTCGATCCAGGGATCCTTTTCTTCGACCTGGAGATTATCGACAAATTTCTGGCGGAACAGGCCGTAATGATAATTGAGGCCGATGCCCTCTCCGGGAAGGCCGAGCGTTGCGATAGAATCAAGGTAGCATGCAGCAAGTCTGCCAAGACCGCCGTTTCCAAGTGAAGGCTCCGGTTCAATTTCCTCGATCATCGAAAGTGTTTTGCCGTTTCTCTTTAGGATGTCATTCACCCTGTCATAGATTCCAAGGTTGATCAGGTTGTTGGAAAGAAGCTTGCCGATAAGGAATTCCGCTGAAATGTAATAAACTTTCTTCTCACCCGTGTTCCTCTCGGTTACATCGAGCAGGCGTTTGCAAAGAGTCAGCAGTGCGTAATAGACTTCAACATCGCTGCATCTTGCAAGATTCCTGCCGTACTTCTCCTCTACGAGTGAGCATAGCTGCTCCTCAAGATTAAGTACCATTACGTCACGTTTCATGTTAGTTGCGTTCTGTCCCATTTTGTCCTCCCATGCCGTAGCATCTTTGTGCGACGGCTGCTGCTGTTTTACGGCTGTTCATTGCACGTTTCTGTGATATGGCTGTTGCCTTACTGCTGTTCATTGCACGTTTCTGTGATATGGTTGCTACCTTACTGCTGTTCATTGCATGTTTCTGTGATATGGCTGCTGCCTTACTGCTGTTCATTGCATGTTTCTGTGATTGGCTGTTGCCTTACTGCAAAATTGATTCTTTTGGAATCAACGTATAACATCCTCATATGTCATACGGACTATTTCGTATGGCATTGATATCTTCATTCCCGTCCCGCCGTTCATCAGTCTGCTGACCTCGCTCACTGCCTTGAAAGCTATGTGATAGAAGTCCTGACGCACTGTGAACATTTGCTTGCCTGCATATCCCATAAGTGATATTCCGTCAAAACCACAGACCGGCCTGAATATATCCATTTCCATCAATTTTCTCATTGAACCGATGGCCATCATATCTGAGGCACAGACGATAGCATCCGACTTCTCAGCATACTCTTCTGTTATCTGTCTCGCCGTTTTCTGAGAGAATTGTCCGTCCTTAATTATAAGCTTGATTTTCTTCTCCTCAGCAAATTCTTTTATACCTTCAAGTCTCTCCGATGTGACATATCCATCCTCAGAACCTGTTATGTAGAGAATTGTTTTGGCCTTAATGCCTGTAATAACATGCTCTGCAACATCTTTCTGTGCCGCTTTGTTGTCTATGCTGATACTGGATGTGCTCTCATTTATGAATGGTGCATCGACCACTACCGTCTTAAAATCGCCATGCTCTGCAAGGCTCTGTAGCGTAGGCTGGTTCCTGTTAAGGTTAAAAATAACAAGTCCTGAAATACTCTGTGTTCGAAGGTAAGATATTGCCTCTTCCAGCGGCTGGTGGTCTGTCATGGTCGAAAAAAGTGTGACTACGTCCAGCCCCAGTGTTCTTGCGCTCTGCAGGCCGCCCGTCAGGTACTGCATATTGATTTCATTCATTATGCCCGATTCGTCGCCGGGATTTATGATCAGGGCGACTCTTGCTGCATGTTTGGATGACAGCGCCGCCGCGACTGCGTTTGGCACAAAATGTAGTTTTGTTACAGCGTCTTCGACTCTCTTCTTCGTCTCATCGCTCACATTAGGATAGTGATTGAGGACTTTCGACACAGTCGATATCGCTACGCCAGCCTCTGCGGCCACATCGCGGATTGATGTCATAGGCTGTTCTCCCTTGTTCGTGGTTGCTTGCAATTGCTAACGGTTGCTCTTGGAAATCGTTTTCCATTGCTTATATTATGACTTCTTTCAGGACATGTCAATGATTTTCTTAGTCAGTCTATGTCGAATTTGATTCATAAGCTGCGGCTTCATCCGAAACCTGTATTTTCTGGCCGAATGGATGAATAACTTGTTGCCACAGGCTTGCGGCTTCATCCGAGCCTCGCCAAACTTGCCACGATGGATGAAGATTTTTCCAGTAGCAGACTGCGGCTTCATCCGGAACATGTATTTCCTGGCCAAATGGATGAATAACTTGTTGCCACAGTTTTTCGGCTTCATCCAAACCCTGCCAAACTTGCCAGGATGGATGAAGATTTCTTGAGCAGCAGTCTGTGGCTTCATCCGA
>JAAZDA010000089.1 GCA_012512995.1 Clostridiales bacterium
AAGCGGAGCAATTCGTATAGCATCATAGCCAAAATGGGGTTTTGACCCCAACATCATGATATTACAGCATATTAGAATCCCACTGCTGTGCATCTTATCGTACCTCAGCACAAAAATAAACAGTAAAATCCGGAGGTTTTTATGGCAACTATCAAAGATGTCGCAAAGGAATCTGGTCTGGCCGTAGCGACAGTTTCAAGAATTCTCAATAACAGAGGCTATATCAGCGAAGAATCAAGACAAAAAGTCTCTGACGCCATGAAGAAACTCCACTATCAGCCCAATGAGGTCGCAAGATCCCTGTCAAAACAAACGAATTACACCATCGGTCTGATTGTTCCTCACATAAGGCACCCTTACTTCGCCATGCTTATCAGTGAGATCGAATCTGCCGCGAGTGAAAAAGGATATCGCATACTGCTGTTCAATTCAAAAAGTAACACTGCCATGCAAACGAAATATGTCGAAAAATGCAAGAGCAATCGTGTTGCCGGTATCATTCTCTGCAGCGCTACTGTCACCGAGGATAATCTGTCAGGAATCGGTGTTCCTGTAATAGCTATCGAGCGATTTTTCACGACTGCTACGGCATCTGTCGAGTGTGACAACTACACCGGCGGCAAACTCGCGGCTGAGCATCTGGCTGCGTGCGGCTGCAGGAGGGCACTCATTATCGGAGGCGGCAGTAACACGAAAATGCCCGCCGACGACAGAACGACAGGATTTATCGAGACCTGTGCAAAGTCAGGCATGTCCTGCATTGAAATCAAAACAACTTTTGACGAATACAATGCCGGCGACTACCACGAGCGCATCAATTCATTGCTCGACCAGAACATGGCAAGTCCCGAGAATATAGACTGCGTATTTGCTTCAAGCGATCTTATAGCAGCCCAATATATTCAGGATGCTTCCGAACGAGGCATCAGGATCCCACAGGATATCAAAGTAGTTGGTTTTGATGACACAATAATTGCATCTCTTATGTGTCCTTCAATAACCACTATTCACCAGCCCATTCGCGAAATTGCAGAAAAATCAGTTGAATTGCTTATAAGTGCTGCCGCAGACGAAAAAGTACCGGCAAGGGTCACCCTGCCGGTACGTCTTGTGGTGCGTAAGAGCACCGCTGTGTAATTTTTCAAAATTGCTCTGAAGCTGCTTCTAAGTTACATTGAAGGTGTTGTAGCTTTGTTCAGCTCTTTGTTCGTGAGTTTTGCCAGCTCCAGGACCTTGTTCATGTCAAGTCCCATAGCCTTTGTTGCACGTTCGCCGTATTCAGGGTCAGCCTTATAGCAATGGACAGCATGACGATACTTGATATTCTCTGTGACAGGAGCGATATCAGCAGCTGTGTTGTGAATAAGCATTTCTTTCTTATCTTCTGCCATTACGCGCCAAAGGTCGCCGCCTGCACGGAAGTCATCATTTGTGGGATCATCCTCCGGATCATAACGCCACATTGCGCCATCAATATCAAGAGGCGGCTCCATGACATACGGCTGTGCTGACCATACGCCTGCACTGTTTGGTGAATACGCCGGTGCTCCGCCGTAGTTTCCGTCAGTGCGCATTGCTCCATCGCGGTGGTAATCAGCAACTCCGCCCTTTACGCCCTTAGCCTGATTTACAGGAATCTGATTGTAGTTAACGCCCAGGCGATAACGCTGTGCATCGCCATAGACAAAGAGTCGTCCCTGAAGGAACTTATCAGGTGAGAAGCCGATTCCCGGAACTACATGTGCCGGTGTGAATGCAGCCTGCTCGACCTCAGCAAAATAGTTCTCAGGCCAGCGGTTCAGTTCCATCTCGCCGACTTCTATAAGCGGATATTCCTTATGACGCCAGATCTTTGTGATATCGAATGGATTCTCATAATGATGTTTTGCCTGATCCTCGGTCATTATCTGGACATACATCGTCCACTTCGGATAATCGCCTCTCTTGATTGCTTCGAAAAGATCGCGGCCTGCGCTCTCACGATCCATAGCATTCTTCTCAGCCGCTTCTTCATTTGTCAGATTCTTGATTCCCTGTTGTGTTTTGAAGTGGAACTTGCACCATACGCGCTCATTCTTCTCATTGTAGAACGAATAAGTGTGTTCGCCGAAAAGATGCATGTGGCGGAAGCCATCAGGAATTCCGCGATCCGCCATCACGACTGTGATCTGGTGGAAGCACTCAGGAAGCAGTGTCCAGAAGTCCCAGTTGTTCTGCGCCGAACGCATTCCCGTGTAAGGATCGCGCTTGACTGCTCTGTTGAGATCCGGGAAATTGTGTACATCGCGGATAAAGAAGGTAGGCGTATTGTTTCCTACAAGATCCCAGTTCCCGTCGGGTGTGTAAAATTTCATCGCGACGCCGCGGATATCTCTCTCCGCATCGGCAGCTCCGCGCTCACCGGCAACTGTCGAAAAGCGAACAAAACAATCGGTCACAGCGCCAGGCTGCAGAGCCTTTGCCTTTGTGTACTGTGAAATATCATGAGTGATGGTGAGTTTTCCGTATGCGCCCCACCCTTTTGCGTGCATACGTCTCTCGGGAATCACTTCCCTGTCAAAATGTGCGAGCTTCTCCATAAGCCACACATCCTGCATCATGACCGGGCCGCGCGGTCCTGCAGTGATCGAATGTTCATTATCCTCGACCGGCGCACCTACCTCATTTGTCAGATTCCTGTACTTGTCGTACTCTCCCATTTGTAACTTCCTTATATTTTTCAGGAGTCTTGGCTCCTGATTGTGACCCATGAAAACTATGATCCGATGTAACTTTGGCGTGTAATGGCGCCAGTTTCAAGCTCATAATCTGATTATAAACTTCGTGCAAAAATGGTCAATAATAATATTAGTAACTATTACTGATATACCATAATTTTAAGTGTGAACTCACAAGGTTTGATTCGTGTTGACCTGGGGTGTCTGCGTCGTTGTCCGGGATATTCCGGGAAAGATTTTTATCTATATTTCCTGTGATCATGGATTTCATTCCCGGCCAGCTATTGGTATTATTAGGTCATAAAGCTATTACGCAGTCGCGCAGGATCGCGCCCCTAAATACCAATTGTGAGTTTATATGCTGTGCCAAAACACGAAGGAGGTGCAAAATGGCCAGATACAGATGCAGTGTTTGCGGTTACATTTATGACGAGGAGAAGGAAGGGAAGCCAATAAGTGAGCTGGTCTCCTGCCCCGTCTGTCACCAGTCAGCCGAAAAATTTGTTTTGATTGAGGAACATGTGGAGCCGGTGAAAAAGCCTGCCGCCCCGCACTCGCTGAATTACCCCAAAGAATTTGTCCGGCACGACAAGAGTAATCGCTATATGGAAGAGATACACGAGATGGCCGTGAGTGGCAAGAGCATTCATGCGGCTATGGGCACGCAACTCCCGATGCCAGGCTGGGACGACATTCTGGTGCTCGGCGCGCAGCTCGATCCGATGCCGCTCGATGAGCACGCAGAAGTTGATACTTCTGTAGTTATAGGAAAACATGCGGCAAAACCTATGATTCTGGAGAATCCTGTCTACGTTTCTCATATGTCTTTCGGCGCGCTCTCAAGAGAAGCAAAGATCACGCTCGCCAAAGGTACGGCGATGGCTCACAGCGCAATGTGCTCCGGCGAGGGCGGGATCATCCCTGAAGAGATGGAAGCGGCAGACAAATACATTTTTGAATATGTGGCAAACCAGTACAGTGTGACTCCTGAAAATCTTGAGAATGCGGATGCGATCGAGATCAAGATAGGGCAGGGTACAAAGCCCGGAATGGGAGGTCATCTTCCGGCAGAAAAGGTCACAGAAGAAATAAGCCGGATAAGAAATAAACCGATGGGCGAAGACGTCATTGCGCCGTCTCGCTTCCCCGGTGTGAACAATAAAGAAGATATGAAGCAACTGGTCGCGCAGCTCAGGATGGCCTCAGGCGGCAGACCGATCGGCATCAAGATCGCAGCCGGCCATATAGAAAAAGATCTGGCATTCTGCGTCTATGCAGAGCCGGACTTCATAACGATCGACGGGCGCGGCGGAGCTACCGGGTCTTCCCCGGAAATAATCCGCGACTCGACAAGCGTTCCTACCGTATATGCGTTGAGCCGTGCAAGAAAATATCTCGACAGCATCGGCTCAGACATCAATCTCATAATAACAGGCGGTTTGCGTGTTTCCGGTGATTTTGCCAAAGCAATCGCGATGGGCGCAGACGCTATTGCCGTTGCGTCAGGTGCACTCATTGCAATGGCCTGCCAGCAGTACAGGATCTGCGGATCAGGAATGTGCCCTGTAGGTGTGGCAACGCAGGATCCGGAACTTCGCGAGCGGCTTCAGACAGAAGCCGGAGCAAAGAGAGTTGCGAACTATCTCAATGTTTCGCTTGAAGAGCTAAGGACTTTTGCGCGCATAACCGGCCACGAAAATCTTCACGACCTCAGCCCCGACGATCTCTGCACGACATCGCGTGAGATTGCGGAAACCACCGGAATCATGCACGCATAAGTGCAGAACCATTGATGCCGATTATTACATACATAAAGCCGGAAAAGCCTGTGCGCCGGAGCAGCGTACAACCGCTGATTCCAACCAGCACACAGGCTTTTTATTCATTTTCTCGCAGCTTCCGCCGCCTCTGCATTTTCGTTCCTGTATCTGTAATAATATGACTCCAGCGCTTCATTGGCGACGGTTCGATCAATGATGAGTTTGACAAGTCCGTCGAGCTCCGTGCCCTCTGAATAATCAGCAGGGACGTAATACCTGATCCTGCCGTCGCTCATCATTTTGTAGACTTTTGTTTTGTCTGAGGTGTCAGGATCATAGACTCCTATCGAGTAGCCGCCATATGAATTCACAAGTTTCATGCACGGTATATCGGTGTCACTGTCGCCGAAATACAGCATATTGTGGAGCGGAACTCTTATATCTTCCGGGTCAAAATAATCGTTGACGCCTGGATCGTTGACATCCAGAACGCCCTTTTCTATGCGGAAAAGATATTGTGTTTTGTCGGTGTAATTAACGACCTGTGCCGGCCACACAGCGACGTTATGCGAGTCGTAGTAGAAGGAGCTCGCGTAGATCTTCTCAAACGCGCCTGACTTTGCAATCGCCGTGCCGTCGATCATCTCCTTGAGACCTGATGAAATTATGTAGTGCTCGACTATTGCGCCCTTTTCCTCGCCGTATTTTCTGATTCGCTCGAACCAGCTCTCCACCCCGGGGAACAGGCCTACATGCGCGCCGTACTCTTCGAGTTTTTTGCGCGTGAAAACAACATTGCCAGCAGCCTCTTCCTTCATCTTGAGCATATACGCGAGATTCTGATCCATACCGTTCTCTTTGGACAAAACATTTGTCTCCGCCCAGAACTCATCAACATCATAACCCACAGATTGAATATATCCCTGCGCCTGCATATCATCAGGCGACAGTGTCTTGTCAAAGTCATAGCACATCGCTATGACCGGCCTGTCTTCTTTATGTTTGCGGATATAATTTGTTTTGTCCATTTGTCTGTGGCCGCCTCCGCGAGATGTCATCTCCAATTATGATTTCTGTTCTGTCATTACCCTATCTGATTCCAGAGGCTTATGAGCTCATTTGCGCCATCTGTCGTCGAAGTTGCCGAAATATACATGACAAGGAACTGACCTATCTGTTCTACCGTAATTGCTTCGAGAATAACCGGTGTTCCGTTTGAGTCAGCCAAAGTGATTCCCATAGTTTTGGCTTCAGTTCCGGCAACTGAGTCGTCGGCGGCCTCGGAGCATGCCAGGTTCAGAGACGTGAGCGATTCCATGACTGCTTTGATCTGTCCAAGATACTCCTCGGGTGTCATATTCAGTACGCCTGCAGCATTGCGATCTATTATCTGTGAGCTTAAGCTTGCAGTTCCCGTAGAGTTCATAAGGTAATAATCTGTCACCATCGCTCCGGTTCCTGCTGCTGTCCCTGTTGTTGATGTTCCTGTTGTTGATGTTCCCGTTGTTGATGTTCCTGTTGTTGATGTTCCCGTTGTCAGGCTCAGGTTGTTCGTAATAACATTGAGTCCCGTGCTTTCTGCTGTCGCAATCTGATCAGACGTCAGTTTGAGCCATCCTGCAGGGAGCGTGAAAGACACATTGCTCCAGTAGTTCGTGCAATTATCCCCGTTCCAGAGACTTGTGACCATGCCGGCCTGGCTCGCCGGAAGTACAGCTGCCTGCGCCTGCTTCGCGGCGGTCTGGGTTGTTGTCGCTTTCGCTGATGCTGCCGCCGCGGTCGTTTCTTTTGCCGATGCCTGTGCCTGCTTCGCGGCGGTCTGGGCTTTCGCTGATGCCTGTGCCTGCGCGGCAAAGACGCTCGTCCCCGCAACATTCATCACTAATACTACTGACAAAATGAATGAAAACAGTCTTTTTCTCATATTTGTTTTTCCTCTGGCAGTATTGCCACGTCCGTCATTTCCAAAACAAATACATTCCAGTAATACACTTACCATGTGACACTGATATTGCCGTCTGCGCCTGCGTGCTTCCGTCGCTTCCGTATTGATATTAAGTATAAACCTCTTGTGTATCTGTCAACAAGCCAGGATGGATGATAGATAATTCCCGCTTCTGCGCTTACTTATCCGCGAATTCGATGCCATGCCCTGTTTCGCGGGTATAAGTGTTGATCAGCCACTTGCCAGACTTGCTTCCTTACCCGCGAATTTGACGTTATGCCCTGTTTCGCGGGTATAGGAGCAAATAAGGGCAGGATAATGTTGCAGGAAATGGCTGGTGAACTATTTGGCATCTTAATCATGTGTCTTGAAAAAGTCCGGCATTAAGCGTAAGTTTGATGCATGATTCAATGCAAAATGGTCCTTCATGGAGGTTGATTAATATGTTTATTCTGAGTAACGCGGATGGGATCGTATATAAGAATGACAACGCCTTTATAATCAGGTTTGCCGGCGATAATGCGGCCGGCGGCACGCCGGTATTCTTCGGTGGGGACAGTGACAGTTCGTTCGACTCGCTCGGCTCAAATCTCTCAGCGGCAACTGAACTCGACCGGATCGACAAAACAAGTTCATTCGCCGGCGCCCTTTCCTTCAGAGAGCGCAACACCTACGGTCAGACGCAGTATGAAGGCGCTGTGGGTGAGAGTGATAAAGCAGTGATCGTGGCTCTCGGCTCACAGGTAGATATGTCAGATTCGCAGCTTCTTTTTGTAAATATGGAGCCCGCAGAGGCATGGAAATTACTCCTTGCTCTCTCCGAGTCCCACATTAAAGAATTGAAGGACAAAGCTTCCATAAAAAAGATGAATGAAGTGCTCGCCTATGTACAGAGTAAAAACGGAATAGAACCCGCTGCCAAAAAGAAGGGTCTGTTTAGCCATTGGTTCTCAGCCTGACATCACTTCTGAGAACGCACCCATCGTAGACACTGGCTCGCATGCCATGCGCAGGTGTGATGTGTCTCCCATTACCTGCACGCGGAAGAAGGCGTTATTATTCTGACGCTTTTCGGCATTGAGAACAGTGACCGAAGAAGGCGCAAGATAGAAGCATTGCTGCAGCATCGGCGGCGCTATTCCGAGAAGATGACCTATTATTTCAAGTGAAACTCCGAGATGACAGAAGAAAACAATTGTTTTGTTGTCATCGTGTTTGGTCATGACAGGGTCTGCATGATAGAGCAGACCGTCGCGAGTGTATCCGTATGTCGCAAGAATCCCGTCGATCCCGTCTGCGATCTCATCATATGCGGGCTTGAGCTCTTTGTTCTCCGCAAAAACAGGAAGCGTATAGCATTCGTCCTTATCATAGAATTCTTCCTGCTTCGTGAACCATTCAGGCATGAAATCCCACGGGCAATGCTTTTTCCCCGTTGAAGGATCAACGATCGGATAATAGAACTCGCGAAGCCACCCCAGAGTCGTGGCCTCTTTACCGCATGCAGCGAGCGAAGGTTTGGATGTCTCTACTGCCCTGCCCAGTGGCGAGCAGAAAAACTTATTGACCTTCCAGTTTCCCACTCTCTGCGCCAGGATCTCCGCCTCGCGGAAACCCTTCTTTGTGAGCAAATCCTTCTCATAATCCGGTTCGCAGTGTCTGATAAAAACTAATCTCATGTCTTCTCCTTGAAAACCCAGCTACATTTTTTATAACAGGTTTAAACCCGCAATAGGCGCATACACGCCATCTGCAGGAGATTTCGTTTATTCAACTGTCAAGTAATGCCTGAGTCATACATCCGAGATGATAAGAGAAGCCGCTGACTAAGTCAAGTCGAACAGCATCGGTTCTGGTCAGTTCTAAGAACTTTGATGGTATCGCAA
>JAAZDA010000090.1 GCA_012512995.1 Clostridiales bacterium
CGTATCTGGTGCGTCCTGCCTGTTTCCAGTCTGCATTCAATAAATGTGAAGCCTTCCTGAAAGCCGTGCGAGGAGCCGGAACGCGTTGACGGGAATCTTTCTATTACCTTTACATGTGTAATTGCCTCTTTACCGTCAGGAGCGTTTACAACAGCCATCCTGCGACGGTTATTCCTGTCGCGACCAATCCTCTTATTAATGATAAATTCATCGCTGTTCCCGGTGAGTTTTTCATCCAACACGCCATATACTATTGCATAATAACGGCGGACTATGCTGTGTTCTTTGAGCTGTGCTGCAATGCTGCGGTGAGATATGTCATTTTTACATATGATCACAGAGCCAGTGGTGTCTTTATCTATTCTGTGGACTATTCCAGGTCTCATAACACCGTTAATTCCGCTGAGCGATGATCCACAGTGGTACATAACAGCATTGACAAGTGTACCGCTGTAGTGCCCGGCAGCCGGATGTACTACCATATTTTTGGGCTTATTAACGACCAGCACATCATCATCTTCGTAAAGAATATCGAGGGGAATGTTTTCCGGAACAATATCAGGGACGGTCGAATCAGGTACATTGAGGATTATTTCATCAGATTCACGCACTGGAGTTGATACTTTTGGACTGCTTCCGTTCAGCGAAATGCTGCCTCCCTTTATGAGTTTTTGAAGAAATGAACGTGAAAACTTGGGCACGAGCATATGGAGAGCCGAATCAAGCCTCTCTCCGTCCTCATCTTCAGTGATTGTAAAGTGCAATTCGCGCATCTGGGTATTCCTTTTCGAAAAACAGTCATTTCCTGTGTGTTTTGATTTCATTGAAATCTTCTTCTTTGTAGTAGAAAAGTATGAGGATTACAAGAAGAAACACGGAACACGTTACATAAATGTCAGCCACATTGAATATTGGAAAATCAATCAGTACAAAATACAGGAAATCACGCACATAACCGAGCGCAAGCCTGTCAGCAAGATTACCTGAAGCTCCGGCTGCTATTCCTATAAGGCAGATCCTGAGAAGTCTGTAATGGCGTGTTACAGGGGTGCGGTACAGCATGAACAGTATAAAGAAAACAGCAATAAATGCAATAATCGAGAAGAATAATTGTTTATTCTGAAACATACTGAAAGCAGCACCATGGTTCTCAAGATACCTGAATTCAAAGACACCCTTTATAAGAACATAAGGATCGTTTCCCTTAAGTGATGCAGCAGCAAAGTACTTTGTTATAAGATCAAAAGCTATAAGCAGGATAATGCATATTATGTCAATGATAAGAAAGCGTGATTTTTCTTTCATTCAGCATCCTCCTTGTAGAGGATCTCCGAAAGTGCCGCACGCATTTCATCATCAGTAACATCGGTCGAGATAAATGCTTTGCCGACTTTTTTGATCAGAATGAAATTGATATTTCCATTGACGGATTTCTTGTCTGAATGGGCGAGATCAATGATTTCATCAATATCTATATCTTCAACTGATATAGGCAGTCCGAAAGGAACGAACATGTCACGTATTTCGTAGTATTCTTCCATAGAAAGAAAATCTTTTTTCCATGATATATATGAAGCTGCAACACATCCAAGCGCCACACATTCGCCGTGAGTAAGTGAAAAGTTCTTGTATTTTTCTATAGCGTGACCCAGAGTGTGTCCAAAATTGAGCAGCATCCTCTCCTTTTTCTCAAAAGGGTCTGCCTCAACAATATTCTTCTTTATGACATTACTCGTATAAAGCATGTCCGTCAGAGTCACGGGGTCACGTTCTCTTATTTCATACATATTGTCGATCAGCCATTCATAATAATTCTCATCGCGAATGAGACCGTGCTTCATTATTTCAGCAAATCCACTGGCAAATTGTCTGCCATCAAGTGTCTTGAGAACTGAGACATTTGAATATACGAGTCTTGGCATATAGAAAGCACCGACCATATTCTTATAGCCGTCAAAATCGACCCCTGTCTTGCCTCCTATGCTGCTGTCTGCCTGCGCAAGAAGAGTTGTTGGTATCTGAATGAAGTCAATTCCGCGAAGGAAAGTTGCTGCGGCAAAACCTGTAATATCACCGGTCACACCGCCACCGAGTGAAACAAGGAGCGATTTCCTGTCATAATGGTTCTCAATGAGCCAACTGTATATTGATCGCACTGTATCAAGTGTTTTATTCTCTTCACCGGCAGGGATGGTGAAAATGCCAACACTGAGATCTTGTTTTGCAAGGGCGGCACATACAGCATCAGCGTACAGCGGACCGACGTTGCTGTCAGTTATAATGGCAATTTTCTTCCACCCGCCGGGCAAAGCACTTATTTCATCGTAAAGATGATCAAAACTATCGGAATAAACAATATCATATGCAGATTTGTGATCTTTATTTACACTAAGTCTTTTAAGACCGTTTTCAGAATTTTCCATGTTGACCTCCGTGAAAAAAGTATATGTCAGATATCATAAAAACGCACCTGACAAACATGTCGGGTGCGTTAGGTTTTAATAAATTATGCCGTATAGCAATCAACCAAAATTAAGACCGTTCTGACCATTGGCTCCCATTTCCTGTGAAGCTTCTGCTGATTCCTGTACAAGATCGCCTGCGATATCTACATCACTTGGTGTGAACAGAAATACAAAATTCGAGATTCTGGTGAAATGACCTTTTATTGCGTAATTGGAACCACCTACAAAATCAATGATTCTCTGCGCCATAGCTATGTCGAGACCTTCAAGATTAAGTATTGCCGATTGACGATTCAGAAGTGTATCAGTAACTCTTCTTGCTTCATCCAGATTGGTTGGATGAAAAACACGAACTTCACTGCCGGGATCTCCGCTTGAAAGCGAATCAGGCATCGATACAGATGATCTTGACGCAGATTGTGAACCTGAGTTGCCAGCTGCTGCATTTTTTGTCTGTCTGTTGCGGCCGAAAAGCGATGGCCTTGCATTGGATTCCCTGTCATCATCGTCGTCATATTCGTCATCGTTGTCTTCGTAGCGACGTTTTCTGGTGTTCCTGTTATCATAATCATCATCATCTTCATCGTTATCATCAAAACGATTCCTGCTGCGGCGACTGCGACGTGTCTGATTCATGTCATCGTCAGATAGATAATCCGGGTCCATATCATTGTCCTCATTTCCGTTGTTTAATCTGAGCATGCCCATGACTTTATTACCAAATCCAGCCATAAATTACGTCCCCACCATCTGATCACTTATTATTGTTTGTATGATCATCAGTCTGTTTGTAATTTCTTTCCCCGAAAATGCCGGTTCCGACTCTGATAAAAGTAGCACCTTCTTCAACGGCCACCTCAAAGTCTCCTGTCATTCCCATGGAAAGTTCACATATTTCTATATTATCAATGTTTTTTTTATCTATGTCAATGCTTAATTC
>JAAZDA010000091.1 GCA_012512995.1 Clostridiales bacterium
ACGATGAAGTCTTCATAATACTCGACAAGATGGACAAGATAGGCATCGACGGAGTAAAGAGCGAGCTTATCGAATCGGGTTTTGCAGAAGAATCTGCATCAAAATATGTTGATCTTTTTGTTAAAATGGAAGAGGCCGATGACAAACTTGCATTTCTTGAAGAGAAGTTGTCTGGAAATATTGAAGATGACGTAATCCCCACACTTCGTGAGACCATAGATACAGTGGATGCCACAAAATCTGCGGATTTTAAAATGGTCTTTGATCCGACGATCGTCCGTGGGATGAGCTATTACACAGGAACCATATTTGAGATAGCTATGCCTGAGCTTGGCATCAGCTGCGGTGGCGGCGGACGCTATGATGAAATGGTAGGAAAATTCACAGGAACGAATGTGCCGGCCTGCGGCTTTTCAATAGGTTTTGAACGAATAATTCTTATCCTTATGGAACAGGGATTCAAGATCCCGGGCAAGGCTGCCAAGGTCTGCTTCCTCCTTGAAAAAGGACTTAAGGATGACAGACTTAAGGAAGCGATAAATGAGGCTCAGAAAGAGAGAGCTTCAGGCAGTCAGGTCCTTGTAGTCAGAATGAACAAGAACAAGAAGTTCCAGAAGGAACAGCTCGCGACTCAGGGTTATGAAGAATTCAAGGAGTACTACCAGGATCCCATTAAGTAAAACGGCCAGAATGACCGAAATCACAATATAAAACAAATTTTATCAACGGAGGAACGGATAATGCAGAGCAGGACACATACCTGTGGTGAGCTGAGAATTGCAGATGCGGGCAAAACAGTTACACTCGCAGGTTGGCTGGAGAATATGAGGATTGTCGCCGGAACACTGGCATTCGCGGTGCTTCGCGATTTCTATGGCACGACGCAGATCGTCATCGAGAATGAAGAAATGATGGCTGCCTTCAAGGACATCATCAAGGAATCGACAATTCAGGTAAAAGGCGTAGTTCGTGAGCGCTCCAGCAAGAATCCCAAACAGGATACAGGCGATATAGAAGTAGTGCCTGAGAGCGTCACAGTTCTCGGCCGCTGCCGTTACAATGAACTTCCTTTCGAAATCAATCACAGCCGCGAGGCTGATGAAGCAGTCCGTCTTAAGTATCGCTATCTTGATCTCAGAAACCCTGAAGTCAAGAAGAACATAATACTCAGGACAAAAGTCGTTGCGGCGCTCCGCAAGGCGATGATGAATCATGATTTCCTTGAGATCACGACACCTATCCTCACAGCGAGCTCACCGGAAGGCGCAAGAGATTATCTTGTTCCGTCAAGAAAACATCCCGGCAAGTTCTACGCACTCCCTCAGGCACCGCAACAGTTCAAACAGCTCCTCATGACCGCAGGTTTTGACCGCTACTTCCAGATTGCACCGTGCTTCCGGGATGAGGATGCAAGAGGAGACCGTTCACCGGGAGAATTCTATCAGCTTGATATGGAGATGGCTTTCGCTTCTCAGGAGGATGTATTTGCGATCCTCGAGGATGTGCTCCCTCCGATCTTTTCAGAATATGGTACGTATAATCGCGCGTCAGCTGCACCGTTCACACGCATTCCGTATCTTGAAGCAATGGACAAATACGGCACTGACAAGCCTGACCTTCGCATTGACCTCACAGTTAAGGATGTCACGGACACCCTTAAGGATTGCGGCTTCGGACCTTTCTCTTCAGCAGAGAACAGTGACATTGTCATAAAGGCAGTCGTGGTTTCAGGTTTTGAAGGCTCAAGAAAGCTGATAGACAAAACACTTGCGGATGTTGAAGTACAGGCGGGCAGCAAACCTTATTGGTTCCGCATCGACGAAAACGGGGAGCTTGTAGGTGGAATATCGAAATTTGTTTTGCCGGTAAAGGATGCGGTAGTTGCAGCGCTCGGACTTAAGAACGGCGATTTTGTGGCACTCGGCTCAGGAAAGAAGACTCAGGCTCAGAAGACAGCGGGCGTGCTCGTCAAAACTCTCGGAGCCACTGTGCCGGGTCACATGGACAAAGAACAGTACTCGTTCTGCTGGATCGTCGACTTCCCCATGTATGAGATCGGTGAGGAATCAGGAGAACTTGAATTCTGTCACAACCCATTCTCAATGCCGTCGGGCGGACTTGATACACTTCTAAAGGCAGAAA
>JAAZDA010000092.1 GCA_012512995.1 Clostridiales bacterium
CTTGTACATACTATAAACCATAGCAGAACCGACACCCAGTTCAGCAAGGTTTAGCACCTGCAGAGCCGAAGCAAACAGTGAGTTTAGACCAAGATATCCTTCGCCTTCTCTAGAATCGGGCTTACGATATTATTTTTTGTTCTCGGGGCTTTCCTTTTTGGGGGTCGTCCCTTGAACTGACTACATGATAGCTGAAGACTGATCAAATCACCAGCTCACTAAGTGAGCTCTAAAAAACGGCATGCAAACCATCGATATTCCGTTCTTTTGCACAGTTCAAGGTCATATTTGATGGCTTTACGCCACGGTTTTTCGCTCTTTTTCTACCATTTAGAGCTCACTTTCTGAGCCCTAACCTCCGAAAAAATTTCAAAAAAAGAAGCGACCAGACCGTTTTGTGGTCCAATCGCCTCATGGGTATTCTGTTGTAGGTGCTTCAACAGGCGGTTTTGAGCTCCTTGCAGCCGCAGGCCGCAAGGAACGTGTTCACCTGCTCGATGCCTGTTTTATATTGGGTCATCAGGATCATTTGATACGCCGAATTCTTAAGACTGTTATGGTCAAGTCTGATTCCACACATCTCCAGCAGATCTCCGCTGACCATTGGAGGGAGCTGCAAAGCTACCGCGATTGCAATGATTTGTTCTGCTGTCGCCACCTGTCCTGCCCGCAAACGCTTCAACGCTGACACGGAAATCCCGGATGCTGATTCCATCTGTTCCACGGAAATATCCCGGACATCCATCAAGTCTTTCAGTGCGTTCCCGAATTCCTTTCCTGAAATCAGTTTGCGAATCGCCACCGACCATTCAAGTTCTGCCCTAAACGCATTAGGATCACACAGTCCCGGCTCAGCGGCATTCTGCGGACAGTGAATGCGTTCCCCTTTTACCACTACATATCTTGGCTCGCTATCATCAAGATGGAACTCGCCCCAATGGTACTCCGGGTCTTTCGAGTTTCCTTCACGGTCAAATCGCAGGCAGCAGACCTCTGTGTGGTTCCGTGCGTACTCTGTAAGCTGTGGCTTGCCATCTTTCCCACGCACGACATACTCCGCACGATTGATACAGAAACGGCCCTCAACATAGATATAGGCGCCGCTGCTGATCAGTTCTCGGAACTTCTCATTCTGTGCAAATAGCTTTACGGCATCCTTTGCACCGATGAGGAACGTTTGATTTCTCGTCAACACATCTGCTGGATAACTGAATGGCGGGATATAATTTCGATCAACGAAATTTAGTACACCCTGAGCCTGCGGATAACCAATCTCTACCATACGATTTCGAGCACACTGCTCTGACACTTCAAAGAATCTTGCAAGGCGGCGAATAGTCGTTTCGTACTGTTCTCCGACAGAACCATCCGGATTCTGTTCTCTATAGAGGTACAAGTATTCCTCTGCCTTGGCTCTGGTCACCATTTTATTCATCTTGATACGGTAGGTCATCTGTCGAGCCTGACGTTCTGCCCAGAATACTGGAGATTGTCCATTAGACGGGTATCTTCCCCGGACAACAGGGCAGTCAATCCCAAGTATGTCTTCGTTATAAAGCGATTGTGCCCAAACGAAAAGGTCGTGTTCATAATGGTGGCAGCACTCATGAATCACAATACTGCTGAGTTGTGCTTTGTGACTCGGGCCCATATATCTTCTGTTGACAATAATATCGCCCGGATGAACCTCCAGTTGTCTGTATGCAGAGTGGCCTTCTCCCTTTAGCACACCGTTGTGAAATATGGACTTTCCCATAATGTTCATATCAGAGATTGGGAAAATCCTTACCCGAAGCCCCATGCGCTCTGCAAGCAGCCTGCCATCTACCGGTTTCGACAGCAGTGCTTCGGGATAATATTGCATAAGAATCTGGTCTGCCTCTTCTTCAATTCCCGTTTCATCTAAAACAGGAATAAGGTACTCCGACAGCGGTAGACCGGGGTTGGCTTCATCCTTATGGTAAATACTCACACCACACTCGGATATGGAATATCCTCCCGGCTGAACTTCAATAATGTTTCTAAGGCGATACCACTGTTTTTTCTTCCAAATGCGTGATGTTCCTCCGCACTGATTCGATACCGTGATTTCAACCGGTACGATGGCATCCGCATAAAAGTGCCCCCGATCCAGACGTGAAAACTCCATCCTATGAATGTATCCGCTATCCATGTGGCGGAGCTCTGTCGGATCATCCACCCTCGGTGCATCCGTAATCGGTACTCGCCCCTCTGCGATTATTTGACCCAGCGCATCCAACCACACGTGCTCAAAGTGCCCGATACAGTAGCTCTGAAATGATCCGATCTCGTCCAGTTCTGTGCAGAACGGATTCACATATTCATCTATTTCATTGGGATTTTCCGGTCGAGCCATACGGACAACCGGTCCCATATCATGCGAAAAGCACTCCAATTCCTCGCCCCCTCGTCTTCTATCAGCCTCTTTGCCGTTTCATCTTTTGCACACTATGAGAAAATAAACTTCTCATTTTAACGCAAACCACTTGACAGGTTATTTTCCCATTGATATAATAAATGCGAAATCAGTTTTCTCATTCCAATTATAACGACGCTTTTAGCTCTTGTCAATAACACATTTAGAGCAAACGTCCAGGGAAAACACCATCTAGGGAAAGGAGCACTAGCAATGAACTTCGGGGAAAAACTAAAAGACCTCCGCACACAGAAGGGGTGGTCTCAGGAGGAACTTGCGAAACAGATGGGCGTAACCCGCCGTACCATTGGCGGTTATGAGGCCGGTACCACCTATCCCCGCACTCGCGATATGTATGCCAAGCTGGCCGAACTACTTGAAACGGATGTCAATTATCTGATGACCGAAAATGAGGAGTTTATGACCGAGGTAGGCTCCCTCTACGGGCGGCGCGGTCAGGCACAGGCCAGCGAGATTCTTAGCCAAACTCGTGAGCTATTCGCCGGCGGTTCTCTTTCAGAGGAAGATCAGAAGGCGTTTGCCATTGAAATGCAGCGGATCTTTATGGATTCCAAAAAGGTGGCACGTGAAAAGTTCACGCCGAAGAAATACCGGAAGAATGCCGAAGATAACGGCACCTGATCTTCTGCCAGAAAGTTGGTGAAAGAATGACACAACTTCAAACCTTTGACGATACTCAAAAACTGATTCAGAAATATGGTACCCGAGACCCTTTTGAGTTGATCGATGCGCTGCCCAACACAAAGCTCTGGTCGGCCAGGTCACTCGATGCGGATGGTCTGCGTGGCTTCGCTACGATTGTAAATCGTGTCCGATACATAGCAGTCAATCCTCATCTTCCCTACGAGGAACAGCGTGTCATTGC
>JAAZDA010000093.1 GCA_012512995.1 Clostridiales bacterium
GCGTCTGGGCGTGCCTGTAAACAGTTGCCCAGTTTGCTTTATCACTGCAAAGCATTGAATTATTCTATTGACAAATGGCGTATTTACGGGCATTATTGTTGGCAGAGAAACCGCAAATGCAAATTCTCTGACGTAATCAATGCGATACAAAAAAATCGCATAAGCATTTTGCGCTTTGTCATGGAGGAGATTATGAAAAAGAAAATTGTAGCAATTTCAACTGCTGTTATTCTTGCAGCGTCGCTTGCCGCGTGCGGAAGCACGACAACAGGCACCTCATCGGATAACACTGACACGACATCATCTGCTGCATCAACTGACAGCGCCGCGTCATCAGAATCATCATCAGTCGCAACAACGGGCAATACAGCACCTGTTTCATCAGGCACGACATACAAAGTCGGTATCGTTCAGTACGTCGATGACGCATCTCTCAATCAGATCCAGCAGAATGTACAGTCCGAACTCGACAAGCTCGGCACCCAGTACGGCGTGACATTTGACTACGCTGATTACACCTATAACGGGCAGGCGGACGGCACGGTTCTCCAGCAGATAGCATCAGAACTGGTCGCTGATGAAGTCGATGTCATCGTTCCCATCGCCACTCCTACAGCTCAGATCATGCAGGCGGCAACAGAAGGTAAAGATATCCCGATCGTTTTCTCAGCTGTCTCTGACCCTGTCGGGGCAAAACTTGTGACAAGCATGGACGCTCCAGGTTCTAACATCACGGGCACTTCCGATTTTCTCAACACAAATGCCATCATGGATCTCATCTTTGCAGCTCAGCCTGATGCGGACTACATAGGCATTCTCTACTCTTCAAGCGAGGACGCTTCGACACAGCCTGTCGCTGACGCAGAAGCTTACCTCGATGCAAAGGGGATCAAGTATATTGAGAAGACCGGCACTAACAATGATGAAGTATCAACAGCCGCCGATGCACTGATCGCAGAGGGCGTTGATGCCATCTTCACCCCCACCGACAACACTATCATGACAGCAGAGCTCGCAATATACGAGAAGCTCGCAAAGGCCGGCATTGCTCATTACTGTGGCGCTGATTCATTTGCCCTCAATGGTGCCTTCGTAGGTTACGGTGTCGACTACTCAAATCTCGGCGTCGAGACAGCAGACATGGTCGCAGACATCCTTGTAAACGGCGCTGATCCCGCAACTACCGCAGTCAAAACATTTGATAACGGTATCATTACAATCAACACTGACACAACGACAGCTCTCGGTCTTGATCTTGCAACAGTCGAATCAGCATTCAAGCCGCTCACAACACAAATCGTAGAAACTGCTACAATGCAGGAATTCGGTGACTGAACTGGCAAATAAACAGTTTTTATTGCTCTCCGGACAATTCATTAACAAAGAATTGTCCGGAGAGCTTATAATAAGAAAGCACCTTGCTTTATACTACTTTGTAATTTCGGAGGAATGCCGTTTTGTTTCTTACCGTGGGGATCGTTCAGACAGCTTTTGAGACTGGGCTTATATACAGCCTCGTAGCGCTGTCACTTTTCATAAGTTTTACAATTCTTGATGTATGCGATCTATCAACAGACGGCTGCTACACGCTCGGTTGCGCAGTCGGCGCCCTCGTGACTCTCACCGGTCACCCGATACTTGCAATATTTGCGTCAATGGCAGCAGGCATCCTGTCAGGTTTCATCACAGGTGTCCTTCAGACGACCTTCCGCGTGCAGAGCATACTGGCAGGCATCATCGTCAACACCGGACTCTACACCGTAAACCTCGCAGTCATGGGCTTTAAGTCAAATGTCGCTATCTTCGGGACTGACACAGTGTTCTCCCTGTTCAAGGGACTTTCAGACAGCGAATTCTGGCAAAACTGGAGCTCACTTATACTCCTTATCATCATTGTTGGAATTGCCGCAGCCTCGCTGTTCTTCTTCCTCGGAACAAGACTCGGTCTCTCGATAAGAGCTACAGGAGACTCGCCTGCAATGGTCAGAGCCTCATCCATAAATCCCGGATTTATGGTTGTTTTCGGTCTGTGTCTTTCCAATTCACTCACCGGTCTCGCTGGAAGCCTCATCGGGCAATACAACAAAATGAGCGACATCAACCTTGGCACAGGCATGGTCACTATTGCCCTCGCTTCACTGATCATCGGCCAGACTTTTTCGAATCACAGCATCAACATGATGTGGAAGATCGGCTCAGTCGTTCTTGGCTCCGTGATCTACCGCTTCATTATTTCAATCGCTCTTCGCCTCAACGTGCCGACCGAGGCGTTTAAACTTGTTTCGGCGCTCATTGTTGCAGTCGCTATAGCGGCTCCGCAGATGAAAGAAATAATCTCAGTCCGCAGAAGAAGATCCGCGGAGATCAAGACCAGGAAAGCCGAATTTCTGACTCGCAGCGACGACGCAACAGGAAGTTCAACGCAGGCTCGCAGAACTAATTCGTCCGGCAAAGGAGGTAATGACTGATGCTTAAGCTCAACAATATCAGCAAAACCTTCAATCCCGGTACTTTAAATAAAAAAGTCGCTCTCGATCATCTCTCACTCACACTTAATGACGGTGATTTCGCAACGATCGTCGGCAGCAACGTAGCAGGTAAGTAAACGCTTTTCGGCGCTATAGGCGGTTCTTTTTACGTCGATGATGGATATATTGAACTGGAC
>JAAZDA010000094.1 GCA_012512995.1 Clostridiales bacterium
CTGTAAGATCCGAAAACATTCCTGTATCTTACACCTTCAGTCCCATCTTCGCCATTGTTTCCGTGACCTTTTATAACTCTTCCTAGAGGATTAACTCCCGGGCCCAGATATGTTTTGCCGCTGTGGTTCTCGAATCCGACCACTGTACTGCCGCCGGATTCTGCCCCAAGCTTAAAACAGTAATTGTCTATCATTCTGACATCTGCGCCAACAGTGTAAAAATCCACCGCGCCGAGGAACTCACATTTTACGCCGTCATGAGTCTCATAATAATGGCCCATCATCTGATATCCGCCGCAGATCGTGAGGAAAGTGCGCCCATCCTCGACCGCAGCGCGAAGATCCTTATCTTTGCCGTCTCTCAGATCCCCAAGCAAAACTTCCTGTTCGAAATCCTGACCGCCTCCGATAAAGAAAATGTCATACTTCGTGAAGTCTGCCTTCTCACCGATGCGGAGAAGATCGACGTTGCAGTCAATCCCGCGCCATTCGAGCCGCTTCTGCATGCAGATTATGTTGCCGCGGTCACCATATAAATTGAGCACCTCCGGATAGAGGTGGCATATTTTCAGTTCCATTATTGTTTCTCCCAGAATTCCTTTGCTCCGGTCGCATCGCCAAGAAGCTTCCTGAGTTCCAGCATCGAAGTGTAATTGGGCATGACAAATACTGGCGCGTTGCTTGTTTTCATGGTTTCAAGAAGGTTTTCCGTTCTCTTCTCCAGGCATATCTTATCTTCAGCCAAGCCAGCATATTTGAGCCGGAGCTGCATATCCTCTGCCCTGTCTCCGGTCACATAGACCTTCAGAGCATGAGTATCCGCCGCAAATTTCTCATAATCAGCGTCCCATATCCACGATATATCGTGACCGTCAGCCGTGCGGTCATTCAGACCCAGGATCAGCACATAATCTTTGCCAAGACTCGTCAGAAACTCTATGGTCTGCGTACACCCTGCGGGATTTTTTACCAGTATCATCTGAACAGGCTGCCTGCCTGGCTTGAAAGTCTCCATTCTGCCAAAACTCGAATGAATTCTCGACAATGTATCGATCATCTGTCCGACATCACTGCCAAAAGCATAATAAGCCGCAACAGCCGCCGCGGCATTGTAAACATTGTAGATAGCCGGAAGTCCTATTCTCGCTGAATATTCCTCCCCGCCTGCAACCAGCTGAATATCTGTCCCGTCCGCATCCATCTGATCGATCGATGTGACTGCGACTTCCGGGCGGCACCGTTTATACCCACAATTCGGGCAATAGAAGTCCCCCAGATGTGCATAGGTATAAAAATTATATCTATACTCTGCTCCGCACCTTACACAATGAATCGCATCTGACACTACTCTTGGGTTCTGATCTCCAAAAGGCATATCGAGCCCGTAATACACGACTTTATTCTTCACGCCAAGAGCTATGGACGAAACAAGCGAATCGCCTGAATTAAGACACAGCACAGCATCAGGCACCTTTTTTATTCCTGTCTTTATCTGTTCAAGGGTGTGCATGACTTCGCCGTATCTGTCGAGCTGATCGCGGAAAAGATTAGTGACAACAATGACCTTTGGCTTTATCAGCGGAACTACCTGCTTGAGCGCACCCTCATCACATTCGATGACAGCGACTTTCCCTGAAGGCTTACCTGTCCCCCGGGCCGCACAGCAGAACTCTGCCGTCACACCTGACAAGAGATTTGCACCTGACTTATTGGCCAAAACCTTCTGCCCTGATTCCGTCAATGC